>JAHIOG010000302.1 GCA_018895675.1 bacterium | reverse complement strand
ATATTTCGTCTGGTTATTCCTGATTTTCAGGTGAACGGGAATGGAAAAGGCGAAATTCACCAGATCGATATCCAGAAAAGGCACTCGTTCTTCAACCGAATTCGCCATGGACATCCGGTCTTCCACAAGCAGATAATCGTTGACCATTTTTGTATGAAATTCCGTGTACAACACCTTATCAAGCGCCGAAAATCCGCCCAATTCATCGAAATATTCTGAAAATTGCTCTTTTACTTTTCCCGCTTCACCCTGCATATAGCGGTAGAATTTGGGATGATAAACACTGCGGTAAAATCCATTGTCGAAATCCCAGACATTACGCAGAATCAGATAGAATTTTTCGATATTGCCGACGGCGCAGAGCATCTGCATCCCGCGTCGGTATTCGTCAAAACGCAAACTCCCGCTCCAATTCTGGACTTTAAACAGAAAATCCGATTTCCAGCCGAGAACCTTTTGCAGAAACGCCGGGACATGAGAGTTGATTTTGTTGAACGGATAAATGAATTTGTGAATATCGTAACCGGCAAAGAGCTCGTCGCCACCGAGTCCGCCGAGAACCACGGTAATATTTTCACGCACGAATTTCGACATGTTAAAACCCTGCAGCAGATTGATTTTCGGCTCTTCGGCGTGCCAGATAACTTCCGGAAATTGCTGCATTGGATTCATGGAAAGGCTCAGAGTATGATGCTTTGTGCCGAAATATTTTGCGATCCGCGCCGCATCGGGGAATTCGTCCGTCGGCTCATTGAATCCCATTGTAAAAGTATTAATATCGGAAACACCAAGTTCGCTCATCTTCTGCACAATTGTCGAGGAATCCATTCCGCCGGACAGATAGACGCCGAGCGGAACATCGCTCATCAATTGCCTTTTGACCGCCTGCTTCAGAAGGAAATTTATCCGCTCAACGGCTTCATTCTCAGTCATGTCATAATTAATTTCGGGTTTCAGCTGCCAGTATCGGTGAACTTCCAAATTACCCTTTTCAAAAAGCATATAATGCGCCGGCGGCAGCCGCTTTATTCCATCAAAAAGCGTCTCGTCGCGCTGTGTATAGCGCAGATTCAAATGTGAATGCAGTGCCTTGTGGTTTATTTTCCTCTCAACATTTTCATGCAAAAGGATCGATTTCTGCTCAGAGCCAAAGACAAAAATGCCGTCTTTGAAGTAATAATGCAGCGGTTTTATCCCGAAATGGTCTCTTGTCAGTAGCAACCGCTCCCTGTTTTTATCCAGAATTGCAAAGGCGAAAATGCCGTTTAACCTTGCGATAAAGTCAACGCCCCACTCTTCATAACAATGAATCAGAACTTCCGTGTCGGTTTTTGTCGAAAAGACATGACCTTTCCCCAAAAGTTCCTCTTTTATTTCCGGAAAATTATAAATTTCGCCATTGCTGACGACACAAAGGGATTTATCTTCATTGTAAATGGGCTGGTCGCCGGTTTCCAGATCGATTATTGCCAGACGCCGATGTCCCAGACAAACATTGCCGTGCTGCACAACGCGGTAACTATCCGGGCCTCTATGCCTGATAATATCGCACATACGGGTAACGAGTTCCCGGTTATCCCTGTTTTTTTCGATTACTCCGCAGATTCCACACATAACAGTTAAATACCCTTTTAAATACGAGAAAGTTTTTTCAGCGCTTTATATTTAACCAAATACATTCTTAAAATATTTCCAATTCTGTTGTAAGTAACAATCCTATTTTTAAACTTCTTCAGTTCTTCGTTTTTAGTAATATCATAAAGTACTTCCAGTTGATTTATGACCAGCCGTAAATAGCCAATTGTACAAGGGTCAATAGCAGGGTAATGTTCCATTTGGCATAAATTAAAACGCAGCCAGTAACCCATGTCAAATTGCGGCAGCCGGTAAATCAAACTTTCTATACCGTCATTGAAAAGTTTTTTGGCAAGTTCGTGATAGTTTTTATCAACAGTAGGTGGAACAGCCCGAACAAAATCATATATCCCAAACAGGGAAAAGATATGACCATCTAAAACCATTGTCGGTTCAGCTGCGACATACTCTTCATAAAAGGGGTGCCCGTCTTTTAAATTAGCAGTTACACCGCCGTCTGCTATATCAAAAGTGAAGGGTATTAACGCTTTTTTGCAAAGCTCCAGCAATTTGTCGTCACCGCTAAGTTGCCATGCTCGCAGTAATACTGACAATCCGCGACTTTGTGAAAACGCCGATTTCCAGGATTTTTCTATTCTGTATTCCGGTTTCGGCACGGCGGTCAACCAATAAACGCCAAGTCTTTCGTCTTCCGTCCGGTTTTCGTAAAACCAATCGGCGATTCTTAAAAAATGGGCCTTTTTCCCGGTGCTTTTATCCTTTAGCCAAGAATGAAAAACCGCCAGCCCATATTGGCCGATAGAAATCGGATAATAATGCAGTTTCGGTTCTTTCACATCAATGTATGCAGAATTTAATGGTATGCCATTTTCGTCAAAAGTCGAAATTAATTTATTTAACTTTGCAGGGCTTTCTTCAAATACAAAATAATATTCATCTAATTGCTGAGATGATAAATTTTTAGTATTGGGATATGGCTGTTGTTTGTTAAAAACATCGGTTTTTAATTTTTTCACCATGAAAAATATTTTTCTCATTTTATCGAGCATTTTCAAGAATTCTAATTAACCGTTCAGTTAAATATTTACGTGAATATTTTTTAATTTCATTATGATTTACTATCGGTCGTTTATAATTTTCCCAATTTTCAATCTGCTGTGAGAGAATTTCACTTATATCTTCATCGAAATCAAACATTTTCCCGCAGCTGGTCCTTTGTAATATTTTTGCCGCATCGCCTGTTTTGGGACCAATGCCCAGAATAAAATTGCCGGTGGCTAAATATTCAAAAAGTTTGCCTGTGACAATTCCCTTATTGTTGGGAACATTGGGAATGCATAGCAGGAGCATATCGGATTTTGTTATCACCTCAATATTTTTATCATGAGTGATATAGGAATTTATTTTAATCAGATCAACTAAATGATATTTATGAATATTATTTAAAACGGACTGATGTAAGTTGCCAAAGAAATTAATTTCGAGAAGATTCTTTGTTTTTTCATCGAGTGCAGATATTGCTGAAAATAAATTATTCAGATTTTGATCCTTACCAACATTACCGGTATAGGTTATCCTGAACTTTTCGGACGAATGCCAGTGATATTTGAAATCTGTATCGTCGAATCCGTTAGGAATTGTAACATAATTATTTCTATTAACTTTAAATCTGAACAATTCACTAATGGAATCACTTACACTTATTATAAAATCGGCTGACTTTAAGGTCTTTCTTTCTAACCTATCATCTTTCTCTTTTGCCCGATTACTTCTTATTAAGTTAGCGTCCTTCTGCCAGAAAGCATCGTCCCACGGGTCCCTGAAATCCGCGACCCATTTCAGGCCGGTTTTCCGGGCAATTTTATATGCTCCGATCTGCAGCGAATGAGGCGGAGATGAACTGAAAATCACAGCAGGCTTCTCTTTTTCGACAATTCTCAGCCCCTCTCTAACGAGAAAAGGCAGCCAGCCGATTCGGGCGTCGGGAATAAATAGATTCGCCCGCACCCATTTTGCGATTCTGTCTTTAAATCTTTCATTCTCTTTAGTATTCAATACATAAGTGGGGATTTTTTCATAACGTTGCAGTCCCGCAAATTTCCGATACAGATTGTACGGTTCGATTGATTTGGTTTTATAGACTTTGCACTCTGGTGGTATTTCGTCAATCAGGCTTTTGTCGATAGCGGGATAATCGCCGTTTTCTACCGTCAGAATTATCGGCTGCCAGCCGAATTCCGGCAGATATTTGGCAAATTTTAAGACCCTTTGAACGCCGGGTCCGCCGGCTGGGGGCCAGTAATATGTGATGATGAGTACTTTTTTCATTTTGTTAATGCATAAATAGCGCCCAACGAGAATATCTCTCGCAACGGAGAATATCTAAAAGGATGTTTCATTTTTTTTATTTTAAAACGATATTCAAAACAGGGTCTGATAAAATATAACTCCCGTTTCTCTATTTTCAATTCGGTTTCCGGCAACATTTTTTCAAAGGCATGTATAGAAAGTCGTGAGTTCTTAATATCATTAAGTTGGTCAATTATATTTAACGGAACATTCAGTATTGATAAATAACTTTTAAAAATATTTTCCGGTAGACAATGTAAATAGGGGAGTTTAGCAAATATTTTTGGCGCTCCCT
>JAHIOG010000301.1 GCA_018895675.1 bacterium | reverse complement strand
TGCTTTGCTATGCCGAAAGGAATGATTAGAGATTTTCTTTCTGTAATAATCAGGATTGATTTTCCTGCCCTTTTCAATATACTTACTAATAATATACTGAGTCCCAGCACCGGTTAAACCTTTATTTTGCTTGTTTGTAAACAGCAGTTCCTGTTCGCCTTCTTTTTTATGCGATATCATATATTTTTTTAAAATATCCGCTACATCTTGGCTGATGGGAACAAGTCTGGATTTATTCCCTTTTCCATGAAGTTCTACAGAAGGTGTGCTACCAAATTTTATCTGTGTGAGAGTCAGTTCAATTAATTCCTGTACTCTAGCACCAGTTTCATAAAGAAGAACCATAATTGTTAAATCGCGCAGCCCTTTTTTATTCTTAGTATCTGGAAGGGAAAACAACAAATGAATTTCTTCTAAACTTAAGTAGGTTACCGGTACTTCTGGTGTTTTCTTATACGGTATTGTAAGTATCCCTGCACAGCATTCAAAACAGGACAGTTCCTTTCTTTGAAGATATTTACAAAAGGAATGAATAGCGGCCAATCTTTGATTCTGACTGGAGATACTTACTTTTCTTGACTCTTTCAGATAAAATAGAAATGCTTCTATCTTATCAGCCGTAAAACCCTCGATGGTCAGTTTTTCCGGTTTTATACCATACTGACTTCTCATAAAGGTAAGTAACTGCACAAATGTGTCACGGTAAGATTTTTCCGTATTCACAGATACTCCCACATGGAGAGGTAGATATTCTTTGAAATATTTTGTGATGTGGTAGGATAATTCATGCATTTATATCACCTGCTTTCGGGAATAGATTTGGAGCATATTTGTTTGACATCTCTGTAATCAAACCAAAATGCTCATCCAACAGACGCAGATAATATTCTGTCTCTGTAATATGCTTATGCCCAAGATATGTGGACAATAGTGGTAGCGACGTATAAAGATCATATCCCTTTTTTATCATTGTTTCCAAAGCCCTTACACAAAAAGTATGTCTTAAGTCGTGTATCCGTTGTGTCTGTCCGCCTTTTCTCCTCGGGATACCTGTTTTATCGAGCATTCTTTTATATATGCGATATATTTTTGCTTCAGGAAAACATCCACCATTTTTATTTTGGAATATAAAGTCATCTGCTCCACAACCAATGCAATACTCGCCATGATATATCGAAAGTTGTTTGCGCATGGATTCCGATATAACAATCATACGGCTAATATGATTTTTGCCATCCATAATCCGTATTTTTCCTGTGTCTAAATCAATATCTCGTATAAGTAAATGCTGTGCTTCTGATTTCCTTAATCCACAGCTGTAATAAAGTGAAAACAGAATTGTAAAGGTAGCAATATCATACCTGCTAATTTGTTCATTTAGTTCTTCTTTTAGAACCGAGAAAAAATCCTGTATCTCTTTTTCCGAGAAGATGTATGGAATAAAATCACTTTTGAATATGTTTTTTGTTGGTTCACCAAGATAAATATTTTTATAGCCAGAATTAATCAGGTATTTTGAGAATCCATTTATGGCCGACATTCTTTTGGCTCGATTTGTCTTTTTCTCATTTCCCCTGAGGGCTGTCCATAGCTCATACATTTCTTCCGTGATTTCTAGTTTAGTGTATCCATGCTCATGGAAAAAAATATCCATTTCCCTTAACCGGTAAACGATTGGCGCACTATAGTCATATCCTAGTCCCCGCTGATAATTGATATATTCTGGCAGGATATCTTTGAACGACCCAATAAACTTAGGTATTTTACAACACATCTGGCACCTCCAAAGATAGTTCCTTTAAATTAGTCTCATCTACAGTAAGATATATTTCAGTACTACGGATACTTGCATGCCCCATGATATTTGATATAGCGCTTAAGGGGACATTTTCATTCATCAGGTTTGTTGCCAGACTGTGTCTCAACGCATGAGGTCCGTGATGTCTGCCTTCATACTGAATCCCTGCCATATTCATACATTTAGTAATAATTTTGAAAATGGAACCAGTAGTATAAAACCTGGTGTGTGGAGCATAGGTTGTAATAAGGACATATTCTTTATCCTCGCTGTCATGACGCGCATTTTTAATGTAATCAATAAGGGGGTATTTTACTTCATCCACTAAAGGAATCGCTAACAGCCTATTTGTCTTTTTCTGTATAATGTTGATAGTATTATTATTCCAATCAATATCACTGAATTTTAAATTAATGACATCTCCGACACGGATACCTAAATGAGCAACCAAAGAGATAATTAAAAAGTACGTTTTACCCGTTACATTATCCTTATCAATACATGAAAGCATGTCTTCAACCTCTTTTTTGGAATAGTATGAGAGTAATTTATTTCTGGAATCTTTACGGATTAATGGGAATGCTTGTCGTCCAGAAAAACCTACTATTTTTTCATGATAC
>JAHIOG010000300.1 GCA_018895675.1 bacterium | reverse complement strand
GGACCATGGCAATAATGTTATTGCCCAGATAGGGAATAACGACGGATGCCCCCGGGTGTTTTATATACTCACGGGTAGATTGATTTCCATTTGGCGATATTACGGTGTCTTTATAGACCTGTAGCAATTTGCCGGAAAAAACCTGTGATGAATCAATCTGTTTTTCAAAAAAATCAGAATCTTTTTGCATACGCACTCACCTGTTGGAGGTTGTTATAGCTGTTAAAAACTGGAAGAAGAAGATGCTGCATGACTGGAAAATCTACGCATGAAGGAGGGAAACTGTTGGATGCATTTTCCAGACACCGGGTTAACGAATTAATCCAGATAGTGGATCATCCTCTTCGTGGAAATTGAAACATCAAAGATCAAATCAGAAACCGGCTACACATCATTCTGATCGCTTTTCAAGGCTCTTCTGCCCGAAACGCTAATATACATAAAAAGTAACTACTCAGCCATATAAAATTAGTAAGGTTTCTTCAGGTTCTGGGGTTCGGCTGCGGAACGGCACTAATCACGGTTGCAGAAAAACATTAACCATCGAATTTATTCGATGGGAAATAATGGCCTTTACCTGTTGTCCCGACTTTAGTCGGGGTACTCACCGAATAAATTCCCCAAGGGGACAGGCGGTTTGTGTTCCGGGGAGCTTCAAATCCACTCAATAAATTGAGTGGTTAATGTTTATAATTTCGCTTCGGGGTTGATGGTATGGAAAAGTTACCGAGTAAAGCCCTGTTACCAAAAGTAAGTTATAAAACCTGGCATATTTGCGGCTGAGTAGTTACCATAAAAATAACAAAACCGGAACAAAATTTTCGTCATTTTAGTCTTCCAAACAGACCGGCGTGTTGGGTCGTGCGCAGCTTTAATTTTCCGGCTCAACTTGATATTGTAGTGTCAATCGGTTATACTATGACTGTGTATAGTTTTAATTAACAGGGAATTTAATGACCATATTATTTAACCGCATTATTGATAGTAATTCAATAAAAGAGAAAGATTTGCGAATTTTATTTAAGATAACCAAAGCAGAACATGAGAATATACTTAAAGATGAATTTGGCGACTTATGGATTTCAAATCCGGCAGTTTTTCATTTGTTACGGAACTCATCGGACGTAGATGATGCCCGCTCCGGTCTTTTTGGCTTTTTGAATGCCCGGGAACAATATTTATTAAATGAAGACGAGAAATTACACTCATTGGAGAAGGTTGTGATCCGGGATAGCATTGCCGTATTTAAGAATATTATTTCTGCCTGTAATGAAAAGAAGACCGGCAACAGCGTTTTACAAATATTATTTGATATGGCAAAAGGGCAAAAGATTCTCGAAGATGTATCTGAGGGATTTATCTTAGAGTTTGTTCACCTCTTTCGTGCGGTGAGCGGGTTGTCAGGAATTTATACTCAGGACGGAAATATTGGGAAGGAACCGGAATTTGTATCCAGGCGGGGACGCGATGCAGCTGTTTTCAGATCGGATCTCTTAGACCGTGAAGAAAAGAGTATTGAGACCTTTCTCCTGAAATATCCGCATGGATTACAACCGGAAGTTATCAAAGATCGCGAGACACACAAAAAAAGACTTTTGGATTTTTTTAACGCAACAGAAGAGGATTGGCAGAGTTATCGCTGGCAGATTAAACATGTTATTCGAAAAGCGGATGTATTAAAACAGATTATAGATTTAACAGAGAATGAGGAAAAATCAATCCGGATTGCCAACCAAAACAGAATTCCCTTTGGCGTAACTCCTTATTATGTATCGCTTATGGATGAAAATCCATCACGGAAGCGTGATCATTCGGTGCGCGCCCAGGTGATTCCACCGCTGCATTACAGCCGCACTGTGGCAGACAATAAAGAAAAACGTTCAGATCTTTTCGATTTCATGGGTGAACATGATACATCCCCTGTACGATTGGTAACTCGTCGATATCCTCAAATTGCGATTATAAAACCCTTTAATACCTGTGCCCAGATTTGTGTTTATTGTCAGAGAAATTGGGAAATAAATCAGGTGCTCGATCCCCATGCCACGGCAAAAGCCGACGCCCTCGAAACAGCGTTCAAGTGGTTTGAGGACCATCCTGCGATTCAGGATGTGTTGATTACGGGCGGTGATCCGTTGATTATGGGTGATGAAAGGCTCGACTATATTCTGGGACGTATTGCTCAGATGGATCATGTCCGGAGAATCCGGATCGGGACACGTACTCCTGTAGTGTTGCCGCAAAGATTTACCGATAAATTGGTGAATATCATCGCCGGTTACCACGAATTTGGTAAGAGGGAAGTTGCTGTCGTCACCCATTTTGAGCACGTCTGGGAAATCACACCGGAGACAGTAAATGCAATAGAAAAGATCAGAAAAAAGGGTGTGGGAGTCTATAACCAGGCAGTTTTTACTTTCGAAAATAGCCGCCGGTTCGAGCTGGTAGCTCTGCGCAGATTGCTGCGGCTCGCCGGTGTGGATCCGTATTATACATTTAATGCAAAGGGAAAGGACGAAACCAGGGATTACCGGGTGCCGATTGCCCGACTGATCCAGGAACGCAAGGAAGAAGCGCGATTGATTCCCGGACTGGACCGTACGGATGAAGCTGTTTTTAATGTGCCTCGTCTGGGAAAGAATCACCTGAGAGCGGGGCAAGATCACCAAATAGCAACAATTCTCCCGGACGGGCGGCGCGTGTATGAATTTTTACCATGGGAAAAAAATATCATGCTGGTCCCAACATATAATCAT
>JAHIOG010000299.1 GCA_018895675.1 bacterium | reverse complement strand
CATCTACAACTATATCCGGTATCAATCCAACAGCAGCGGTGCTGCTAAAATGGAAAAATTTACTAATGTTTTTATTCAAACATTCATTTAATAAATTTTCAGCTCCTTTTACATTTATTTTATAAAATTTCTTAAATGCTTCTTCAGACGTAGCCGCAACATGACCGTGAGCTGCTAAATGAAAAACAACATCAATATTATTTCCAATATTTTTTAATGTTTCTGGTTTTGTAATATCACCAATAACAAATTCAATATTTTTATAGTCTTTAAATATTTCCTTTGCTTTATCAATATTTCTAACTAAACACCGGCAGTGGTAACCCTGTTTGCAAAGTTCCTTTGTCAAATGACTTCCGATAAATCCGGTGGCTCCTGTAATGAGAATATTCATTTTGTAAAACTCTCAATTTTGTTTACAAGTAAATCCCAGGTGAATCTGTAGTTTTCCTTTCTAATATTTTCAGCAACATCATCTTCATTATAGTTGCGGTAATAATCAATGATGCTGTCAGCAATCCCCTGAGAATCTTCAGGGTCCACCAGAAATCCTGTTTTTTTATCAATAACAATTTGGGATAATGCTCCGATGTTGGAGACTACTACAGGTTTATTGAATCCGTAGGCAAGTTGCACCAACCCGCTGCCTGTAACTGAAGTATAAGGTAAGATTACGATATCGGAGGCATAAAAGTAAGAAGGTATCTCTTCATTCGGGATATACTCATCTATTATTTTCACATTAGCGTTTATATCTAACTTACCGATCAGATCGATATAATTCTGTTTGTCGTCCCAGAATTCACCGGCGATCAGCAACTTGACTTTTACTGATTTTAAAACATTCGGCATTGCTTCGAGCAAATATTTCAATCCCTTGTATTCTCTAACAAATCCAAAGAAGAGGATCACTCTTTCATCATCAATACCGATATTTTCTTTTGCTTTTTGTTTTGTGATTTCTTCACTATTAAATTCCTCATATGTGGGATGGAAGGTTTCCCTGATATTTCTATCACCTATTAGTTCTTTCAACCTTTCCTTTTCTTCATTAGAATGAACTATAAAAAAGTCGCCCTTTGCAAGTACCATCTTAGATAGCAGTTTTTTTAATAAACCTGATTCATGTTCAACGACATTATGACAAATAAATAATATTTTTGTATTAGAAAATAATTTCAGAATAAGGATGATCGTCAGGAAATGAGGCGCCCAAAAAATAATCCACCATGGTATTATTGTAATGTCAGGTTTATCTTTAATGATTTTATATGCTACTCTTATCCATGTAAAAGGATTCAGCGAATCCAACATCGGTTGAGTATCATCATCCTTTAAAGCAAAATTGCTGTAATCTTTATCGGTCTTACCAGGGAATAAAAAATTTGGATATTGTCTTTTAAAGGAATAAAAATTTGTATCATATTTTTTCTTTAAATTTTTATAAAGTAAAGTCGTATAATGACTAATCCCACCACGGAAGGGATAAGAAGGACCTATTAAATCGATTTTCAGAAGCACTATTTATTTTCTATTTTCTTTATTTTAAACAGGGTTTTTTCAACTAATTTCCTATTTGATGCTATTAAGTCTGCAAGTAATCCAATCATTGTTACAATAAAACCTAAAAGCAATAATATACCCGCAATGATAACGGATTGTATATGGCCAGGTCCTTCTCCTATTACCATGAAATATATATATCTAAAAGAAAGTATTAGACCAAGTAATAAAGAAACTAATCCTGTGTAGAAAAACACTCTTAATGGCTGATACATTGTATAAATTCTAATAATAGTTGCTATCGATCTTTTTATGTAATACCAATTGCTTTTAAACAGTCTTGAAGGACGTTCAGTTTTGTTTGTTTCAATAGGAATGCTAACAATAGCAATATCTTTTTGTCCGGCCTCGATTATGGTCTCTAATGTATAGGAGAACGTTGATATAATGTTCATCTGCATAGCTGCTTCGCGACTATAAGCACGAAAACCGCTCGTGGTATCTGGAACTTTAGTCTGGGATACTTTTCGTACAATATAACTTCCTATTTTCTGCATTCTCTTTTTTAACCAGGAGAATTCAGTGATTTTGTCGACTTGGCGATTTCCAATGACAATTTCAGCCTTGCCATCTAAAATTGGTTGGATCAGTCGTGGAATATCCGATCCTTTATACTGATTATCGGCATCAGTGTTTACGATAATGTCGGCGCCAAGGGATAGACATTTATCCAATCCTGCATCAAAGCCTCTCGCTAAACCTAAATTTTGGGTGAATTTTACGAAGTGCTGAACCCCATGTCGTTTGGCGACTTCAACAGTTTTGTCATTACTTCCATCATCAATTATGAGCGTTTCTATAACATCAATACCCGGAATAGATTTGGGTAAATCTTCCAACGTTTTTGCGATAGTTTGTTCTTCGTTATAGCAGGGAATTTGAATGATTAGTTTCATTGGTTTCCTCATGATCTTAAGCCATTATTATTAAATAACAATAAGTTTTAGCACTGATTTTTTTAGTGTCAATTTTTAAAAATTTATTTTCATTAGTGGATAATTCTACAAGAACTCCCACTCATGCTCAACGAACACAACTCCGCCATACCGGTGATCCGGTTGTCTGCCTGTTCCGAAAACATCTTTTCCGAGAACAACAAAGGAAAGTACGGATTCGATGAAATCCGAAGGTCTATTATATTCGCCGATCCAGATATTAAGATAATATCTGCCCTGCAGTAATGGGAGGTTGGGTATTTTATCCCGCCAGTAGAAAGCCGTGCCTGTAAAGGCGTGGATTAATGACTTTCTGGGCGGGATGTCGCCCCAACCCCGCAGAGCGGGGAATAAATAAGTGACACGTCTATGAAGGCGTGGGGCTCCACATAAAATTTCACAATCTTCAATAATTGAGGGAAGATCTTTTTCCTTTTCCCATGTAAAAGTGCGGAAAACAGTTTGACCTAATTAATTTTTGAAAAATATCGCGATTCGTGGTTCTTTAATTTTAGAATGATCTGTTTTCCATTATAAGTAGGGATTACATCGGATACTATATTTTCTTTATACATTTTTTCCTCAATCTTCGTTATAGCATGGAATTTGAATGATTAGTTTCATAATATAAATTTCTAATGTTAATATGAGTTTTTCTAAATATAATTACTATCCCGTGTGTCAATTTATATATAAAATACTTTGTGTTCCCTCGACTTCGCCTCAGGACATACTTTGTGTTTTGGCTTGCCCCGCCTGCCATGTGGAATGCGAAGCTATTCTATCAGGGTAGGGAAGTTTACCCCGTTAAATAAGCAAATAAGAAGATAACAGAAATATGAATAAATGAGCTATTAAACGGGGTGAACCCCGTTCACCCTGTGAGATAATACTTAATGAACGACGAGAAACAAATAGGCTACATAATATCTCACAGGGTAAAATGCGAAGCAATATTTAACAGGGAATTACTGTATCGGGGTGGCTGATGAATTATTCGGATTGAAATATTTTTTAGCACAAAAACCTTCAATTCTGTCAACTGTTTGGAATAGAATTCTTGAATACTCTAAAACGTCTTCAAATAACTCTGATAAATCTTCGATAACATACTCATGGGAAATTTCATTTCTAATTTTTCTAATTTCCTTAAAAACAGTGCTACTTTCAATTATTTCTAATTTTTCCATATAGTTAATTCTATCAATAAATGTATAAATATCCTCAAGAGACAGTTCAATAATTGT
>JAHIOG010000298.1 GCA_018895675.1 bacterium | reverse complement strand
CGGAGTGATTCAACTCGTTCATCAACCTTTAGTTCAATTTTGGGCAATCGAATAATTATCAGCACCACAACCATGATCAGCGTAACGGCTACAAAAACCCAATATAATGAAATCCAGGGAAGGTCTTGAGGTACAATTCTGACTAAAATGCGAATTAAAATATTTTCATTATTAGTGTAATTCCGAAGGTGTTGAACCAGGTAGCTGTACACCTGTGGACTGATAAAGGAAGCGAGCCCGAAAACCAGTTGGGCAGCAACAGAATTGAATGCAAAATGTTCCTCGCCTCCAGCAGCTCTTAATAGAGGATTTATGGCTACTTGAAGCATCGCCATTCCCACACCAATCAGAAACAGCGATATCATCGCCACCCAAAAAGCCGGGAATGCAGCAAAAAGAAAAGAGCCTATTAATGCCAGGATAAAGGCTGCGATCATAATTGTTTTTGCGCTGTATTTGTCCACAAGAAAACCAGCGGGAATTGACATAACGCCATAAGCTGCGAAGAAAGAGAACGGAAGAAATGCCACGAGTGCTAAGTGCGACAGATGGAATCCGTCGATAATATCCGGAATTAACGGCCCAAGAATATTCGTCAAAAAGGAGATCACATAAAAAATCAGGAAAATGAATACCACGATCAGATAATTTCGCTTCATTGAAGTCAACTCCTTGTTTTGTCAATAGTGTCTGCTTTATGTTACAAACAACATAGAATATCAAATACTTAAAAACAAGCGCAATTTTAAATTCAGATCCGGAGTCCCGGCTAGCACTTTCAAATAACTATTTTTCACAACTGGTTACGGGGTTGCACTCCGTAACCAAACCATCCTGTTCGTTGCTTATTCCGTAGCACAGCCACGGAACAAGCGTGAAGTTCTTGACACAACAAAATTCTATAACCAGCCTTCCGAAGGTTCAGCAAAATAGGTGTTTCCAATTAACTACTCATTCAATATATTTAAACATAGAAATAAGCTGTCGGAATTTATTTCGAATCAATGAGGATTTTACAATGAAGAAAGTGTTTTTTATTCTGCTGCTGCTTTTGTCAATGTCTGTCTTTGCAAAGACAAAAACCTTCATTCGTGAGTACAGCTATCAAGCCAGCGACTACGATAGCAAAGTAACCGCCAGGGTAAACGCTCTGGAAGAGGTAAAAAGACTGCTTCTGGAAGAGGTCGCCGTCTTCATAAAAAGCGAATTCGAAGATAGCGAATGGGAAAAACAAATTGGCGCTGAAATAGAATCAGGTGAATCTACCGAAAAGAGACTTATCTCGATCACTGCCGGAATAACTCAAACCGAAATCCTTGAAGAAAAGTGGACCGGCATCGAATACTGGCTGAAAGCGAAAATTACCATCGATCCCGATGAAATGAAGAAACAAATGGATTTAATTCTTCAAGATAGAGAAAAAACCGAAGAACTGGAAAAAACGAGGAAAATGGCTGATGATGCACGGAAAGAAATACAACAGTTGAAACAAAAACTGGCGTCAGTGAAAAATGAAAATGAGCAAATTGTACTGCAAAATGAATATAAAAAGAATGTTGACCAATTAGATGCTACTGACTGGTTCAATAAGGGCTATATTGCTGTTTTATTAGAAGAATATGATAAAGCAAAATCATTTTTTATAAGGGCAATTGAATTAAATCCTGAATATGCAGATGCTTATAATAATCTTGGATGTGTTTATGATGATCAGAAAAATTATGCCGCTGCGATTAAGTGTTATAACAAGGCAATTGAATTCAATCCCGATGACTCAAAGGCATATTTTAATCTTGGTGTTGTTTATGGTAAACAGGAAAATTATGCCGATGCGATTAAATATTATAATAGGGCAGTAGAAATAAATCCCGATTTCTCAGGGGCTTATAATAATCTTGGAAATGTTTATGCTGATCAGGAAAATTACTCTGAGGCAATTAAAAATTATAATAAGGCAATAGGATTAAATCCCGAATTATCGGTCGCCTGCTTTAATCTTGGTAATTTATATAAGAAACAGGGGAAATTCTTAGATGCTATTGAGAGTTATAAGGAGGCGATAAAATTAAATCCCGATTATTCTAATGCTTATACAAATCTTGGTCTTGTTTATAGTTTACAGCGTAGATACTCTGATGCGATTAACAGTTGTAAGAAGGCGATAGAAATAAATCCCAATGATTCAGAGGCATATTATTTTCTTGGTTTAACTCATAATTTACAGGGCAATTCCTCTGATGGAATTAAGTACTTTCAAAAATCTGCAAGATTGGGAAATCTTGAAGCACAAAATGAACTAAGAGAATTAGGAGAAGATTGGTAAGTTATTATTTTGCCTTTTGAGCTTCGAAGTACAGCTTCCCGGAATAAAATCCACAATTAGGCAGGTTACGGAGCACCGCCCTGTAGCGAGGATAATACATTCTATTATATCATTAGGACTTCTCATGCTCTCAAATCCCCAAATAACCGAACAGCTTTCGCCGTCAGGTGCGAAGATTCGTTATGCGTGATTATTTACTTCCTTTACACATCATTCTTTAGTGGTTTTCTTTGTTTGATATATTTAGTGTGTAACACGGAAAATATTTTTTCACCACACTTTAAAACTTACTAAACATTGAATCATATATTTCTAATATTTTAAATAGGTAATAAGCAAAAAAGCACCCACCACCCGGTGCTATATTTGGTAAAATTAAGAATTTCCCTGGAAATGTCTCATGAGGAATATTATACTTATCAAGGATTTTAAAATATTTTTCTTTAGCAATTTCACTTTCGTGAACAATATAATTGCGAACATCATTCAATTCATTAAGAATGTTACCATTTTCTACAGAAATTTTTAAAAATGGGTTATTCTCATTTACTAAATATTTCGTCGTTGCTGATAATAATTTATCATAATTACTTGTAGATAAAAATCTACCTCTATTCTCCCTCTTAATAAGCATTTCACATTCTTTTTTATCTAAAAAAACTGAATTACTTAAATTTAATTCTTTTTTGAATTTAGTAGGAGATTCTATAATAGAATAATAAATTGTACTTTCACATAGTTTTTGCCATTTAGTATTAATTCTAATTAAGAATGCTTCGGTTAGTTCTTCTTTTTTATCCTCTTCATTTACAACTACTTTGGCAAAAACAATTTTATCAAAGAAATGTAAATACCAATAGACAATATCTTTAAACTCTTTATAATTTTGCTGAAACATATTTAAAAGTTTCTATTTAATTTAAATCCTAACATTGTCATCAATATAAAATATTTAGCATTATATCAGTATTATAGCACAAAGTTCGGTTATTCATTTTCCTTCAAATTTTCCTCAGACGACTTTTCCCGCATCAACATCTCCACCGGAGTCAGATACTTTTTTTCATTGTTGCACTGCCTGCATGACGCAACGATGTTGCCCCTGTTACTTCTACCGCCTCTCGATAGCGGCACGATATGGTCCATCGTCAACTCTTCCCGGGGAAATTGTTTGCGGCAATAGTAGCAGATACCTTCATTCAATTTATCCTGCCACCACTGGCTCTTGCGCAGTTCTTTGGCTCTCGCCCGCTCCCGGGCAATGTGTTTTTTATCTTTTTGGACGGGAATCCAGTCGGTCATGTACCTAAATTAAGATATTATAGCAATTTTCAAAAGTTTTGTT
>JAHIOG010000297.1 GCA_018895675.1 bacterium | reverse complement strand
GTAGGCATTTGTGTGTAAAGCTTTTTTGACTGGCAGTACTTCATTGTTCTTCTGAACAGCAAAGCCTTTTTCCAGTCCGGCATACACACCGATAGTTGCAATCAAGAGAATCGCAACAACGAGTAACAATTTGCGGCTTTTCATTAAAACCTCCATTTTTTGGTTAAACATTACTATCACATCTAAACGTTAATTTATCTTTTTTTGTTTAGAATCCAAATCTTACCGATACCCACTGATTATTGTCAAAATATTTTGTAGTTCTAAAAGCATAGTCCAATTTAATATTGGCGCCGCCTAAATTCAATTTAATTCCGCCACCAATGCCGGGACCCCACATAAAATCTTCCTGATTCGAAACGAATTTATTATTCTCAGGGTCTTCGGCAATAGCATAAGAACCGCGCAGATAAAACATATTCATAAATTCCAGCTCGGCGCCGAGCCGGTACTGGTCGAATGAGAAATTATCATTAAGGAACGATCCGCCAACGGTCAATTTCATGGTTTCACTTCTGAATAAACCGTAGGCAATTCCCATCTCCATCTGGGTTGGCATTTCAAATGACGCCAGAGGCGCTCTCCAGGGTTCCTGCCTTGTGCCCGGCTCGGTACCGGGAGGAATTACTTCCTGCTCCAGGTCGGGACCATTAAAGACCATATCGGTGCCAAGATTCCTTAATACTACACCCATTCTGAATCCGTCCGGGCTGGTTGCGTACTGAACGCCGGCGTCAAATGATACACCGGTAGCGGATACTCTCATAATCTGCTCGGATAATACATTCAGACTGGCACCGAACTTAATCCTGTCGGTCATAACACGGGAATATAGGAAACCAATCGTGAAGTAGCGCGGAGAATAGTGTTCTCCGGTGCCATCGGGTGATTGCGTTGTAGTAATCGGAATATCTCCGAAGTTTATGCTCTTCAGGCTTGCTCCGAAAGCGCCTATCCCGCCGGCTTTTACCATAACCGCCGCATAACTAACATCGATACCGGCGATATAAGTCATATGTGAGATCATAGCTTCTCCGGTGCCTTCGATATTGGCAACGCCCGCCGGATTCCAGTAGGCTGCCTCGATTCCTGATATTACCGCGGTAAAAGAACCGCCCAGCGCAGTGCCTACCGATCCTACCGGGATCAGCAATTCCTGGGCGCCGGAAGTACCTCTGCGTCTGGCGCTGCCGGCTTCCGCATCGGTAACGACAATAAATAATATCATTGTCACAATTAAAAAGTTCGTGATAATCGGGAATATTTTTTTCATAATACTATTCCTCTTATTGTTTGGTTTAATAGACATCAAGTCGTTCTTCCGGCATAAAGACAGCCAATTTAAGAATCTTCTCCCCCACATCTTCGACCTCAATGTGGGCAATGTACATCCCGCTCGCAACCGGTATTCCATATTGATTTGTCAAGTTCCACCTGTCAAAGGTTGAACCGGCAAAATCACTGGCGCTGTGATCGATCTTTGTCACGAGTTGTCCGCCAATACTGAAGATTCTAATTACGCCTTTGTATTTTGGTAAATGCGTAAAAGTTACAAACCGGTATAATGGTTGGGTTTCCTCAACATTGAATGCAAAATACGGATTCGGAAATACATTCAGCTCTTTCAGCTGTTCCTGCATGGTTTTCTTTGTCAGCGCAGTATCCAGCGCCGGAGCAACGAAGAAATATTCGTCCACGCCTGCCTCAACCGGATTCAGGAAGCTTAATTCAAGAACATCACCGACAGAATATTTTGATGAACTGCTGAGGTATAACAGCCATCCCGTATTGGGGTTTGCCATAATCGTCTGAATCGAGTCGCCGGTGCTTGCATAATCAGTGTGCAGAGTGACTATCCAATCATTCTGCAGGGTCATGGCTTCAGGATCATGAACACCATAATTCTCGCCGGTCGCTGGTCTGTAGTTATTATCTGCAATTCCTACACAGAGCTGAACGTCTCGTTCGACATCCCAGATCTCAAAAGGCACATGAATCAGAGTATCATCGGGCGCATATCCTGCTTGAACCGTCCACCGGGATGCCATTTGTCCCTCTTCGGTAAACCTGATTTCCAGGTCCGATCGCAGTAAAACGGGATCCGTAATCCCACCGCCTATACCAAGCGATGCTGCCAGGTGATTTAATCCGCCTGCTTCGGCTGCCCAGCCTTCGATCAATACATCATGCTGAACGACCCTGAAGAGATCAATGTATGTATTTACACCAATCTCTACAATTTCAAAACGATCGTAATAATAAGTCGGACCGTATAGTGTATCCAGATGAGCAATATCCGGGGCGGCGGGATAATAAATTAATGAATCCACACCTCCGGGCGATACGGCATCAAACCGGTCCTGAATTATATTGGTCCCGATAATATTTGTTGTCTGAGCCCACGTTTGGTTAAAGGTCGGGGGATTAAAGGCAATATCTTTAACTAATACATTAAAACCTTCAATTGGATCGGACATGAAACTGTCTAACTCGGTTGATTGAATTAATGTATCGGTCATGGCATTGCCAGCACCTATGCGCCCCATATACCAGGAACCCTTTTTGGCAGTTGAATCATAGTCGAAGCGTATTGCATATTTATCTCCGGTCAATTTCAAGGGGTTTATAACCGATGCAGATACGACTGCTTCGCCTACACCGCTGGCATGATCAATATCCAGGGAATCTCCCGATTCAGTATATAATTCTTCGCCAAGTCCCGGTTCATGGGGTTGGATACCCGGTTCGTCATCATCTTCATTTCCGGGAGTCACGTCGCCCAGACATTTTTTAGAACTTTCAACAGTCTTGGGCGCTACATCCGGATTGTAGGCATAAGTTGTCACGGCATAATAATATTTTCTACCGTTGATCAGATCAACATTGCCCCGAATATAATCAGTATTAATATTAATCATTCTGGCAAGACCTGCATCGGTACCGAATTGAACGGGACCCTCAAGAATTAACCCGGTTGCAAGATCCAATCCTTTATCCATAATTACAGATATTCCGTTAACCTTATCATAGGTGGCAATGCTTTTCCACGGTCCGTTTTTAGACTCGCCCTGATAAACATTGTAACCTTCAAAATCATAACCCAGAAAGGAATAATTCTCAGCAATATCGGCGCCATCTTCCCATGATAAGATAATCTGTTCATCCAATTCATGTACTACTACCGCAGGTTTGGGAGGGCTAGGCAGTACAAATTGGGCGTCATATGCATTCTGAGCATACTGGTCGAAAAATTTCATGGCGGTAATTGCATTTAAATTATTTGTTCCTTTCGCAATAATGATCGCACCGACAATCTCCTGAACACCGGGTTCGCCGACCTGCGGCCAACCGTCGAGATTCACATCTACCCAACTTTCCAATTTAATTGGTCCGGAGCTCATCAGAAAGCGTCGGTCTTCCGGGCTGCTGTCATCATATTCCGTCCAACCGGAGCGGGTCTGAGGATCGCCGGGATAGAGAAACTGAGTGACACTTCCATCGGGCGTTAGCCACGGATCGTTATAAGCATTTCTGCCTTTCATATAATTAAAAGCTTCTTCCGCAGTTTCAGGATCACCATATTCTGGATCAGCATTTGTATATTTCACAAAAGAGGTCATCGGCAGATTCTTGTAATCAGGAATAAATCTTCCCGATACCAATGCCATGTCTCCGGGAGAAGGTACTATCGGACCCTGAAAAAAATCGTAGCCCACCGATGGAGGCGCTATGCCGTACTTTATATCTACCGCATTGCCATTGTAAAAATAACCCACGCTTAATGAAGTATCACATCCGATAAAATCGTCTTTAGCGTCACCCAGATCGGAATCCGACCACATCGATATGAAACAGCTGTCTACCGTTACACCGCCTTTATTGACAACTAACCATTTTATGAACATGACATTTCCCAATGGGTCCGCCCGGTCAAACCCGAAAATTGTAGTCTGCACCTCGATGCCTAACGGTTTGGTGCCCCACAGGCTGGCATGCCTGGCATCATCCAAATCGTTATAGACCATCCAGAGCATCTGGTCGCCAAGGAGCTGAGGGGGATCTTTGCCCTCTTTGATAAAACCATCGGGACCATCATATTCTCCGTTGAGATTGAAATCCTCAAATGGCTCTCCGTTATCCCAAATACCGTTTTCATTCAGATCGGTAAAGAATTCGCCGTCATGCGCCGGGGCGCCGTCGGCAACCGGCCAGGTAGCATATTCCCGATTAAAAGCCGGTAAATCGGGATCAGAGTTATCGCCCTTATTAATTTTGTAAATCTGATAGCGGGCGTCATTCGGATTTGACGGAATTCCCGCTTTTCTTGCCGAATCCGGGTGCGGTTCGTAAAATATCACGCCCGGCATAAATTCAGACGTGAATTCGGCGGCTGCCGATCTGATTTCGTCTCCTACTTTTCCCGTAACCCAGAGTCCGGAGCAAAAAACGGCTGTGTTTCCTCCGCCTTTAGGCCATTCCAAACCTGCATCACCGGTAGGATTATGGCTTACAACATGGCCATTATTTCCAACCCAACTGGCAATTTGGTTAGCGTCAAAGAGCGTATATTCAGAGGAAGTTGTCTTGGATAAAACATTAGAGCTGTTTCTGCTCAGTTCAGCAATTGCCGGCGTGAGAATTATCCCTCCTACAACTATAATCGCTGTCAGGTAAAATAAAATTGACATTATTTTTTTCATTTTATTATATCCTCTCACTTTATTAACCAATATCAAATTTCACACCCAACCGGATTGTTCGCGGGGTTTCAAAATTATATGGATGTTCCTGTCTCATATTGTAGAGTTCTACACTGTTAGCAGGATTCTGTTTCCAGGCTTTGCCTTCCGGAGTATTAAACCATCCGTCATAATCGGGCAACCCGGTTCCGTCATATACAGTACGCGCATTTCTGGTATTCAAGAGATTTTCCACCCAAAGATAAAAGGTGATATTAGAACCTTTGAATTTCATAGATTTGTCTATTTTCATATTGAGCTCATAGGTAAACGGCATAGTTCCGGAGTTAAGTGCCGCAATCGGTGTGCTGGATATAGCCGGAAATACCGCACTGCTAATTCTTGTCGGTGTATACCGGCGACCACTCCCAAAAGTAAAAAGGAAATTTACGCCGGCAGGACCGATTATATCTTTTTCAGTGGTTCTGAAATCTATATTAATTGTTCCAGTATGTCTCTGATCAAAATCAAGCGGGCTGACAAAGGTCGGATAGTTGCCTGCCTGCCAGGCAATGCGATACTGTCCGGTGCCTGTTGAGCCTGTTCCACCGGCATATTGGAGCGTATAGTTGACCAAAGCCTGTATATAGCCGGTTCTTCTCAAATTATAGGAAAATGAGAGACCTTTTACTGTACCATAATCGCCATTGACATAAGTAGCATAAACTACCGGTTTGGCGCCAGTGACATTACGCACCTGAACATATCCGGTCATCTGTTTATAGAACGCCGTTATATCAACGCTGGAATTTTGCCCCATTTGTTGCTTGAAACCAATTTCATAAGAGGTTGTCTTAACTGGTTCCAGAGCAGGGTTACCAGAGATAGTAAAATTACCCTGATCGATGTTAGAGGCAAAACGGAGATAACTCAGAAACATTCTGTTCAACTGAGGCTGCTGAACATATTTACCGTACTGGGCATGAAACACAGTACGATCGGTAACCGGAAAAGCCAATCCAAGGCGCGGACTGATAATATGATGAGGATCGGTTTTGACCATTTGAGTTCGACCGATCGCATCACTACTCGTCGACTCGTATGAAGAATATGCGTCTTTCTCGTCAAGATAGACATTTTCGGCAATTTGCCCGAGTGTATCAATTACTATCAGAGCTTCATCGCGAAATTGATAATTATCTGACGCAATGTAGTCATAACGAACTCCCAGGTTGACGACCAAATCCTTTAGCTCAATTTTATCCTGGAAATAAATTCCACCGACTTTGGGAGTCCGCGGACCGTCGCGATTATCATCCAGACTTTCGTTAATATAATCCTTGCCGTCAATTGTATATCCCATATTCTCGGCATAGGCGTTTTTATAATTCAGAAACCAGTACTGATCTATATAGCTGCCATAATCGGCATACTTTGCTACTAATGATGAGCCCTCATTTTTCAGAGCGTTGTATTCTGCTTCGGTATAGGGGGAATTGTTAATATAAGAAGCGGCTAAACGCATCGGCGCACCCAGCCGATAATATCGAATGGTATAATCACGATAATCAAAACCGATCTTTAGTTCATGGGATCCGGATTGGGTTTTCAGATC
>JAHIOG010000296.1 GCA_018895675.1 bacterium | reverse complement strand
ATTTATAGAAAGGAAAGTCAAGAATATAATTCACCATAGCCCCAAGTTTTTGACTTTAGGGTGTTGCCAATATCATCGTATCTTTTCTCAAGCCGCATTGCTCTTCAGCAAACCGGATAATCAGGGTGAAAAACCATACTTTATAATTGGGATTAATGACCATTCATTTATCAGAGACTGCCATGTCTAACCTAAAGTTGCGGTTTTAAAAATGAGTAGTTCTAACCAGCTGTATCCGAGCCTTGGGCAGACGAAGTGCCGGGCTACACGACGTTTAGAGACTCTACTCATCCCGTTGGGTTTTTCGGGTATTATGAAAGTATCAAAGAGCAATATCGTCATCGGCCATCGTTCGGATCCGAAGCAAATGCAGGAAAACATTATCTTAGATCATAGGCTATATCCTTGGTGAGAGTATCATATTCCCGGGGTTTATAGGATTGATTGTTTTTCCACATAGTCCACATGATTGTCGCCAGTTTCCGTGCGATGATTCGATAGGCCAGTTTGGGTTCTTTCTGCTGAATATTCACCATACGTATATATGCCCTGGTAAACTCGTTGGTTTTTTGACGGACGGCGTCACCGGCGGCAATCTTGATCACATATTTGAGCAAACGATTTCCTTTTCGTTGACGCCTGGTGACTTCGTAATTGCCGGATTGGTGAACGGATTTACCTAGATGGGCATAGGACCAGAGTTGTTGTTTGCGGGCGAAGCGGTTGGGATCATCGATAATCGTGAAGAATGTTGTGGCAGTAACAATTCCGACGCCGGGTATTTTGAGGAAGCGTCTGATGATGGGATAGTGGCGTGACTCTTTTTTCAGGGTTCTTTCAAAGCGGTTTTTTTCCTGTTGAAACAGATCCAGGAACTGGTAATACTTTTCGATGATTTCCGGATGGCGGCTCTCCTTGATAAACAGCGTGCGTTTATCGGGATGGTAAACAGAGTCGGTTTTAATAATGATTCCCTGTTTACGGTAATAGGCTTTGATTTTGTTTTTTGTTCGGGTGACCTGTTTTGCCATATCGTGGTAGGCAAAGACCAGTTGTTTGAATTGGGAACGATGATGATCCCAAGTGTGGTGTACAGGATTAATAAATCCACCTCTGAGAAGTGTGGCTAGTTTCAGAGGATCAATGGGATCACTTTTCTGATCGCCTCCATAGATCAAGCGGTTTTCGATGGGATCGGCTACGACAATTTCTTCAAACGATGATCGCAGTCCCTGGTAGAGCCAGTCGGCGAGTTCACCTTCCTCGTAAACTAATGACAAAGGATGCTTTAATTTTTCACTGAGATTGATTAGATTCTTGAGAGAGGTGTTGAAACAGTCATGATAGATCAAGTTGCCCTGCTCATCGATAACCGCACAATTGATGTGATCGCTGTGAACGTCCAAACCGATGTACTTCATAGGGTGTCCTCCTTAGTTTTGGATTGTTTGTTTTTTGCATATCACAATTTAATGACCGAGCGGGACACCCGCCCTTTCTATTTTACCAGCTCTGGAATGAAATTGGATTTTGAGAGTTTTCTCGGACAAATATTCAAAGATGGGAAATCCGTTCATTTTACCGCCTCGTTCCTCAGCCTTGCTCGTTATCTGCGAAAACCGATTATTGCGATATGTCGGCATGTTTTCATCGTTTTTATAGGGTCTAAAATAAGTCCGGCTTTTCTTGCTGTGGTATATAGGTTTACGCCCATTGCCTCTGGGCAAGTCGTTATAAAATTACATCCGGTTTGTCGCATGGCATTTTTTACTCGCCTCATTAATTGTTTTCGACTTTGTGGTTGCCAATACAATACACATTTACATTGGTATTCTGTCCATTCTGGGTGTTTTGATTTCATTCGGCTCTTATGGGATTCCAGGTCAAATTCAGAATACACAATATACATTTCCTTATTGGTATCAATTACCTCTTGAATTTTAAGTGCTTGTGGGGGGCAGGTTTTCTTTTTGCCAAAATTCGGGCATCCTTTGGAATGATTGTGATACGGTAATTGACACCACTCTGAGGTTTTATCGCTCAATATTAGAGATGAAATTCGCAGATAACAAATAAGGATTGATATGACAATACCGATAAAAATATAAGAAAGTCGTAATCAATCCAGGGTTCAAGAAGCCCGGATTTCAGCGACAATACATTATATAAAGGTTAAACCCCATTATTCCGAAGGAACTCCTTTGGAGGATTTTCACTATCTAATAGGGTAAAGGTTCGAAGGGATTAGTTTTTTAAGATAGGCAATATGGTGATCAAAGGACAAAGTTGAAAATAATTGGGGAAAGATTCAACTTCTGAGGTCAAATTATTCATTCAAAAACTCAATTCAGACAAATAATCTGAATATCATTTTCACAGAATCATAAATCCGGATGTAAATATTCATGCCGCCCCGAAAATACTTTCAGGCAGTTGACTAAAAGTCCATTCAATGCTATCAAAAAATTACATCATCTAGCCATAACCAACCATATACGGCAAAATAGAATACAAATAAGTTAATTCGCCGCCGCATTCAGGACGCCACGGAACGAGAATAATACAGGTCAGAATAAGTTATATTCCGCCTCTGAACAGGCGCAATATATCATTATAAAATACCACAGCCATTAAGGTCAGAATAATTGCCAGTCCGATCTGTTGGATGCGCAGTTTGGTTTTAATGGATAAGGGACGGCGTATAGTGGCTTCGATAATAATAATGATAAGATGTCCGCCATCGAATGCTGGAATCGGCAAAATATTTATAAATGCCAGATTAACGCTGATGATTGCCATTAATCCAAATAGCGGAGCAAGCCCCGATTTTGCCGACCGACCTGCTAATTGGGCGATAAAAATAGGACCACCGATATTTTTCAACGATTCTTCGCCGGTGATCAGCATCTTTAATGATATCACAGTTATTTTTAACCAATACCAGGTACTCTGGAAACCCTGACCGACGGCTTCAAAAAATCCGGCATTACGATGAGTAAATACGGGACTGACGCCGATCATACCGACATCCACAAGTTTGGAACCTTTTAAAATTTTATTGGATATAGTGACTATCGGTTTTTCAAACTCATTCTCATTATGCAGCCAGCGAACCATAATCGTATCATTCGGAAAGGCGTGGATGATGCCAGCCATGTCTTCCCAGCTTGATACCATTATTCCATTGACAGCTAATATTCTATCGCCTTTTTGAATACCGGCTGCTTCAGCCGGTAATTCGGGAAGCACCTCGTCAACTACCGGCTCCGGGCTGGGATCATAGATGCCGGCGCCGATTGTCAACAGACAAAAAATAAGCGCCGCGAACAGCAGGTTAAAAACTACGCCGCCTGTAATATATATACTTTTCTGACCGGCGTTTTTTGATTCGAATTTCCAGGGTTCATTTCCCTGAACACCATCGACGTCCATACTTTCATCAATGACGCCGGCAACTTTCACATAGCCGCCAAGCGGAATAGCGGAAATACAGTAATCGGTGTCGCCTATTTTTTTACCGAAAAGACGGGGAGGAAAGCCGATCGAAAATTTTTCCACCCGCATCCCGGTGAGTTTAGCAAACGTGAAATGACCTAATTCGTGAATAAATATAACGCCGCCTATAACTAACAGAACTGCCAGAACCGTAATCATTCCTTCTTAATTCCTTTCTATACTAAATTTCCTCACCGGAGGTCTCCTTGAGAAAAATTGCTATAATACTATCACCGAACCTTTCGTTCCACAAAATCCCGACCTGATTGTTCCACTTCCAAAATATCACCAAGTTCCGGATTATCTACTATTGACAAATCCGATAAAGCATCTTCAACAAATCGCGGGATATCTATAAATTTTATTCTATTTTCTAAAAAAGCATGGACTGCATATTCATTTACGACGTTTAATATCGCCGGCGCCGTTCCGCCGCGCTGCAAGGCGTCATGCGCCAGTTTAAGCGATGGAAATTTTGCGAAATCCGGCGCTTCGAATGTTAACTCCCTGATCTTAATAAAATCGGTGTTTTCCCATACGACAGGCAATCGATCCGGATAACTGAGGGCATACTGGATAGGCAATTTCATATCCGGCAGACCCATTTGGGCTTTGATCGAGCCGTCGATAAATTCTACCATGGAATGGATAATGGATTGAGGATGAATAATAACTTCGATATTTTCCGGGGCAACTCCGAATAAATAGTGCGCCTCAATAATTTCCAGCCCTTTATTCATCATGGTCGCAGAATCGATGGTGATTTTTTTACCCATATTCCAGATGGGATGTTTTAACGCCTGCTCCGGCGTAATATGATCGAAGTGTTCGATCGGAAGCGTTCGGAACGGACCTCCCGAACCGGTCAGAATAATTCGGCGGATATTCTTATTGTCTTCACCGACAATGCATTGCCAGATGGCGCTGTGTTCGCT
>JAHIOG010000295.1 GCA_018895675.1 bacterium | reverse complement strand
TCAATCTTTTGGGAAACTTCAGTCGCCCTCCGGGCTCCTTCCGTTTCCCAAATTGCATGTTACTACATATCATAATCAAAATCAAACCTTCGATGTCATATGGCACAAATATAGGAGTTCCTATCATCTGCAGCCGCTACCAGCCGGAGCAAATTTTTACGGACGTTGTGGGTGAAAGTCTGGCTGAAGAACAACGGATTCAGTATATTCTATTCCCCGAAGAAGATTTTTCGGAATCATTTCTAAATGAGGTTACCGATCTTTTATTATATCCCGAAAAGGGGGCAGAGCGAAAAGAACATAATAATAAAGCAACCCGGCAAAGATATGGTCCGGAGGTTATGAAAGAGACTTTAAATAAATTCTTAATTAAACTAATTAGAGTCTGTCCACAAACTATGAAAACTCATTGAAATAAGTCAACTTAACTCAAGACTATCGCCTTAAGTCAAGTTTCCATTTATCGAAAAAACCAACATTACGGACAGACACTAATTAATATAAAATGAGAATGAAGCTATGAATATTGGATTTATTGAAGACACATATCTGCGCGGTGGCACTCAAATTTGGGTAACAGAAGCAAATCGCTTCTTTTTAGAACAGGGTGAAGAAATAACTATTATAGCCCCAACAGGAAGCTATGTGGCGGAAGAATGCCGGAAAGCGGGGGCTCAGGCATTTACTTATGATTATGATAAAGTGGGGTCAAAGGATACTGAGAATAAAAAGGTCTGGACAGACGGCTTGCAGAATTGCGATGTGGCTGTTTGTACTGTTCATCCTCCCAGAGATTCATTTCATTGTTCGGTATTTGCCGGCGAATGTATGAAAGAGAGTAATGTAAATACAATTCTCATTCCTAAAACCGGAACTATCGTTCCTGAGTATAAACGCGAATTCTATCTTCCTGATGAATCTATCCGGTCGACTATAATTGCAATTACAGGTTTTACGCGCACATACCTGATTGATTCTTACAAGCTTCCTGCTACCGGTGTTGAATTAATTTATCAAGGCACCGAGGTAAGGCGTTTCACTACAAATGCAGAGAGAAAAAAGGAATCTTTCAAGCGATATTCTCTGCCCGATAATGCCTCGCCCGTTTTGGGAAATGTCGGGATGTTTGAAGAACGGAAAGGACAAACCGTTCTTTTAGAGGCTGTAAAAATATTGGTAAAAGGCTCTCATCCGAATTTGCATTTAATTCTCGTTGGAGAAGGACCGGATGAGCAAATGCTGAAAGGCAAAGTTGAAGATATGGGAATCGGAGAACATGTGACATTTTTCCCATTCACCCGTGAGCCGGTGTTCATTTTTGAAAGAATTGACGTTTTGGTTCTCTCAAGTTTGTATAAAGAAGGTTTGCCGAATGTATTGCTTGAGGCGATGTCTATGAAAGTACCCGTCGTTTCTTCAAAAATGGCTGGCGTACCGGAGGTTGTAAGAGATGGTGAAACGGGGTACATGGTTGAACCGGGGAAGAGCGATCAATTAGCGGAAGCGATTTCTAAAATATGGTCGGATCAGACAGCTTATCAAAAAATGAGTGAAAATGGTCGTATTTTGATGGAAGAAAAATTCGATAAGGAAATACAATTCGCCAGATTTTTGGAGTACTTCCATAAGATCGCGGGAAAAGAATATACTTACGCACAGCAAGCTCGCCGGACTTGACTTAAGGCCCGCCTTGAGTTAAGTCGTTTCGCTCTTTCCCCGGCGAAATATTTACCGGCAAGAATTAGTGTTTAGACGTGGAAAAGGCTACAGAGTAGAGTCCTGCAACCAGGTAGGTGTAATAGTAAGTAGCCCCTATGTTTTAACGTAGGGATTAAGAGCTCTCCACAACCCTAAAACCATTTTAATTCTCGTTCCGGGGCTCTGCTCCGGAACGGGTTAATCATTTGCGCTAATTAGTGAATTCGTGGTTCAAAAGAGCTTACGCCAATAATCTCATCACATTATTCCGATCCAGCAAATCCACATCTTCCGGATTCTCCAGGAAATCCCGGACATCATCGACGACACTGTCCCATTCCAGTTTTTTTAGATAGTCAGCGATAAACATCTTCCAGTTTTGCGGCGTCAACGGCGGTTCTTTCCACCCAGTCTGTGTAAGCGCATTATTCAGATGAGTAAAATTGGGCTCTACTTTATTCGTTAAAGTGAGATACCAGATCAAATCGTAAATATCTCTGCCTTTTGTCCATTTGCGGGTCAGCAGGGCGTGTATTTTTCCTGAAAACATGGAAGAAATATGATGGTGCCACAAATGTAAAAAGAAATGTTTGCGGATAATCGTGGAATCGGTAACAACGCCCGCGGGAGAATTGCAGTCAATTTCAATTTTGATGGATAGTTTTTGATTTGATTGAGCAGCTAAACCGGCTTCCTGTAACAGCTCTTCAAATTTTACTGTCATTGATTGTACGATGCGATCAATTTTTGCTGTTGATGAAAATCTATATCCGGCTTTGATCAATCGGGTTTCAACTTTTTTGACAAGTTTTGGGAAATCGTAATTTTGGGTGTTTTCAAGAGAAAAATCCAGATCAACAGAATATCGGGGAATTTGATATAAAAACCGCAGGGCAGTGCCGCCGACAAAGGCGAGGTTCAGAAAAGCGCCCGAACGCTGCATTGCATATAAAATCTCAGCCTGGAGATATTCTCTCAACAGGTTTTGACGATGGAATCCTGTTGGAACGTGTTTCGAAATCTCGATAGCGTGTTGTTTCATGGAAAATCCAAACAGTATCTTATTTGATAAATTTATTAAAGGGCGCCAACTGCATTATACGATATAGTTTTGGGCGATTAAACTTTCTGAGAAAACCGATCATTCTTTCTGCCGAAAGTTGATCCAGGTTTTGAAACCTCATTTCTGCAATTCTGTCAGAAGTTGTTTTACCTTTTAGAAAGTATAAAAAATCAAGAATGGCTTTTTCGGGGTAGGCAATCGAAATTTGACGCGATCCCTGATCCAGGAGATAATATCCCCAGAAATAATCTGCGCTGATATGATGATAACGGAATCTTCCGAATGGATTGGTGAAAAATTGCCCGCGATTCGTCGTGACATTTGTAACTGTAAAGACGCCTTCAGGAATGAGATTGTAAAAAAAGAGAGCATAAGTCAGTGAAATATATGACGGGTACACCAGCCGGTTTGCAATCAATTCGCTCGATGGCGTTTCTTTTCGATATGGCGCGCAAAATGTATAAATACCTCTTCGGAGTTGAATGAGCTTTCCTTGCCGCACCCACTGGTATAATCTATTCTGAATGTTGCGGCTTTTTGCCTCTCCGACAGAGATGCTGCTGGATTCAAAACTAGTTTCGTTGCCGAATCGTTCGAGGAAGTCTTGCCATTTCATTTCAACAACTCATTGTTAACAATGAGTAAATGTAATGTATTGTAAAGAACAGGTCAATAGTAAAATGTAAGGTTTCTTAGAATAGACATTGCTTTAATAAGGGGGCAAGCAGGTTGCGGAGCGTAGCCCTGTGGGCAGATAAATGGATTTGATCTAAGAACAAGGATTAACGAATGATGATTTCAGAAGTCTTCGTGAATTTCCCTCGTTTCGGGGCTATGCTCCGGGACGGAATTCAAACCGGTGGTCCTAATTTTTTGATCTGCTCTTTTTAGCAAAATACTCGCTGGCAAGCACGAGAGTCTGTTTTTCCTGTTCGGAGAGACTCTCGTATCCCTCCCGGCTGATTTTGTCCAAAAGCCGGTCGATCTCTTCCTGCATGGTTTTGTCGGTATCATAGCCGGTATGTTTGGGCGGTTTCTGTTGTTTTTCAACTTTGCGGATAATGTTCTTGAACGGATTGGGAATTTTTATTTTTGGCTTTCTGAAGTTGATATCTGCAAAGATTCTTTTACGACGTAAATAGAGATATCCGATGATCAATCCACCCAGGTGGGTTAGATGACTGATCTGACCTGCACCTTGTGAAAACGATGAGAAAAAGGTGATAACTCCCATGATCAGCACAAAATATTTCGCTTTGATGGGAATCAGGAAATAAAAGTATATCCGCCGTTCGGGAAACAGCAGGGCAAAGGCTAGCAGGACGCCATAAATAGCGCCGCTGGCGCCCACTACCGGAATGGAGGAATTCAGGCTGAAGAGAAACGTGATAATACCTGATCCTACGCCGGTGAGAAAATAATATTTATAGAATTCTTTTTTACCCCAATGAGATTCGATCTCGTTTCCAAACATCCAGAGTATAAACATATTCCAGAAAATGTGACCGAACCCGCCGTGAATGAACATATATGTAAAGAGTTGCCAGACAAATCCGCGACTCCAGACGAATTTGGGCACCAGTCCGAAATAATAGAGGAAGAACCGCTCTGATTGAAACAGGAACATGAAAATAAATACGACAATATTGGCAATGATAATATTTTTTATGGCGCCGCTGAATAAGCGTGGTCGAATAAACTGGTTGCCAAATCCCGAATGTTTCTGGTAATTATAATAGCGCATCCGGGGTCCTATTGACTTATTTCCGATAACAGGGAAAGACTTTT
>JAHIOG010000294.1 GCA_018895675.1 bacterium | reverse complement strand
GACGGGCTCAGAAAATTCTGCCGGAAGTGAAAGCCTATTTTCAGGAGAAAAAGGTCGAATTTGATCTGCGGACAACAGACTATCACGAACATGGTATTCAGATCGTAAAGGATGCCGATTTGAGTCAATATGACGGAGTTATTGCAGCCGGAGGGGATGGGACGCTGTTCGAAGTTATCAACGGCTATTATCGGAACGAATCGAAAGTGAAAATCCCCATTGGCGTTTTACCCATTGGGACCGGTAATGCCTTTGCCCGGGATCTGGAACTGCATAATACGCATTGGCGAGACGCAATCGATATTATCAGCCTGCAATCGCCACGCAAAGTGGACGTCGGACAATTTATTTCACACGGTGAAACTTACTATTTCCTGAATATTTTGGGATTGGGATTTGTCGCCGATGTGACCGAAATTGCCCTAAAATTGAAAGTATTTGGAAATTTGTCCTATACGTTGGGTGTTTTGCAAAAGACGATTTTTCTGAATAGTCACAAATTGACGATTACTGTTGATGGTCAGGAATATCAGCGGGATAATATATTTGTCGAAATTTCAAATACACGCTGGACGGCGAATTTCCTGATGGCGCCTTCTGCCGAAATCGATGACGGGTTTCTTGATGTAACCTTACTGGGCAAACTCGGGCGCATCAAGCTCCTGAAGAGTTTCCCGAAGATATTTACGGGCGATCATATTTATCTTGATGAGATTGAAACCTTTAAAGCCAAAGAAATAAAGATTGAAACGGATGTCCCAAAAGTGCTGACGCCCGATGGTGAGTTAGTCGGCATTACACCGATTGAAGTAAAATGTCTCCATCAGGGAGTAGAGGTTTTCTGGCGATAAGGGTTTGATAATATTTTTTGTAAGGAAGCAAATCAAAACACATTATTGTCCAATACTAACTTGAGCTAAATTATACCTTATTCACGTTGTATAAATCAGAGGTTTGACATGAGTAGATTCCCATCCAAAATAATCGAAAACAAGATCATCATAGGTGTCAAAGACCGCATCGCAGAAACCGTCGAAGAACTGATCGAAAGCAACCTTTTCAAAAATCTTCTGGGACGATTTTTAAAGCGATTGATTAAAAAACAGTCTCCACTGCTTGGTATTTTCGGACAGAAAGATGTCACCGAAGCAGACAAAGATCTACTGTATCAGACGCTATATTACCTCGCAAAACTGGAGTCAGCACTGGTTCCCGGCGTTGTAAAGAGTTCGGAACGGTTTTTCCGGGATCGGGCTTTATTAAACGAGTTCGTGGAGCAGTTGTACAATTACTGGCGCAGTTTTGATCGTTTTATCATCTGTGATTCAGCAGGTGAAAGTTTGGATAAACGTCCCTACCGAACCTTTAATACCACTGTGGAACGGTTGATGCATCTTGTTTTGCAGGCTTACCGTGATATTCAGGAGAATATCACGTCTCAGCATCCCCGGGTATATCGCCAGGTCCATGCCGGTGCGGAAATAGCGACAATTGCCGTGCCATTGAATAAAACAATTTTTCATAAAGAATATAAATTTTTAAATGAATTATCGGTTATCCGGCAGGTTCTCTTATATCCGCCGCTGATCCTGAAACCGCCGATGAACAAACGCAAAGGCGCGTTCGTTGAAGTCGATCAAAATCCTATATCTTATGTGGATTTAGATCAGCGGGAATGGCTCTGTTTTCCTGCAAAAGTCGGTTCGCTGATTATTTTCGTGTATTTTCACGAATCTTTTTATGAGTTGGGATTTGCTCTCAGTAATCTTTTTGAATTGGCTGCCGACGAGGATCTGGATAATCCGCCGGACGGGGTTTACCTCTACGGTGTTGACGGCGCCCAACTTCGACAGTTTGGAGAATTTCCAACGGTTTTTTATGAAGATAAGGAAAACGACATGTTTGTCGGCGCCGTCCCAAAGGGTGAGGAATTCGGATATTTTGGTTATTTGAAAAAAATGATCCTGACGCTCCATAATCTCAAAGTGATGAAAAAAGGTAATTTGCCCTTTCATGGCGCTTTGGTGCAGATTTTACTGAAGAATAATCATCAGGCGAATGTCCTGTTGATTGGCGATTCCGGCGCCGGAAAATCAGAAACTCTGGAAGCGCTTCGTACGTTGGGCGATGAACAGATTAAGGAACTAACGATTATCGCCGATGACATGGGATCAATTAATATTGATGATCAGGGAAATGTTGTTGCCTATGGGACTGAAATCGGCGCCTTTCTGCGTCTCGACGATCTGCATCCTGGTTATGCCTTTGGACAGCTTGACCGCGCGATCATCATGAGTGCCGGACAAACCAACGCCAGGATCGTTCTGCCGGTCACAACTCATGAAAACATTGTCAAGGGCGTTCAGGTGGATTATGCCTTTTATGCAAATAATTATGAGAATGTTGATTCGGAGCATCCGGTCATCGAACGGTTTGAATCACCCGCAGATGCTTACAGAGTATTTCGGGAAGGAACGGTAATGAGCAAAGGTACAACTACCACAACAGGGCTCGTTCACAACTATTTCGCCAATATTTTCGGACCCGTTCAGCGTAAAAAGCAACACGATGAAATCGCCCGAAGATTTTTCGAGAGATTTTTCGAAAATGGGATATTCGTCGGACAGTTAAGAACCCGCTTGGGTGTCGGTGGTTTTGAGGCGGAGGGACCGAAAGCGGCGGCGGAAGAGCTGCTGAAAATATTGATGGAGTAATATATAAAGTCCTCTGATTAATCCTCGTTCCCAAATTCAATTTGGGAACGAGATAATAAAAGTCCTCCGATTTCATCGGTGCGTTTCTCTATAGACAAAATTATGGTCTTATAATTTGTTCCTTTGATCATACTGACATAGTATAACAATTAATGATTCTATTTTCAAGTTTAAAAGATAGAAACGATTAGACAAAACCAATTCCGACTTATCATCCCGATGTATCGGAAATTCGGGACGACTATATATTAATCCTCGTTCCCAAATTGAATTTGG
>JAHIOG010000293.1 GCA_018895675.1 bacterium | reverse complement strand
GGTACTTGGACAGGAAATCTCTTGCTGAACGTTTAATACCTGAATAGTTACAAATAGTATTTATCTAATTATAATAACCAGAAAGAACTCTGCGAATCTCTGCGTTCTCTGTGGCTCTGCGTTAAGAATATTTTTGACACTACCAAAAGATACGGAAGGAGTGAAATAATGAGAGAAATAAGTTCAATAGAGGAAAGATTATGTGAGAAGGCAAAGCAAGCGCAAATCGAATTGCAAGGGCTTAGAGAACCCAAAACCGATGATATATTTACGAAAAGATATTATATAGGCCCCGAGGATATCTTTATAGAAAATTATTTGAGGTCAAAACCGATTGCCGCTTTTAATCCGGGGGCGCTTATAATTGGCGAGAAACTATTTATTTTTCCCAGACTGATTTTTGATTACTACTGTTATGTTTCCAGCATCGGGGAATTCTCAATAGATATAGAGAAAGTAATTTCCGGCAAGATAGACAAACCATTGAAAACCAGGATCAATATTTGGGGTGATGAGCCATGGGAGTTTGGTCAGGGTTGTGAAGATCCTCGTGTGTGTATGTTCAATGATAATTTATACGTGCTTTATACAGCCGTTGACAAGAGAGATGGCAAGAAGGATTTACAGGCACTGGCTGAACTGGATTTATCATTAAAAGTTAAAAGGAAAGGATTTTTTTCTGTAATAAATGGCAAAGAAAGTTGTACGCCATTAATGAAAGATAGTGCGTTTATTGATGTTAAAGATAACAAGTCGGTTGTGTTGACCAGACCATCTCTTGACGGCATAAATATATGTTGGAAAGCTGAAGCTGATTTAGAGAAAATGACAATAAACGAGAATAGTTTTATGCCGGTTCTTTCTTATGAAGAATGGGAACATAAGGTTGGTTGGTCCACAAATACGATTAAAATTTCCGCTGATAAGTATCTTGTGGGTTGGCATGCGGTATTGATTAATGATAAATCCTACAGAAACGGACTTGCGGTTGTAAATGGAAAGGGCGAGCTTCTTGCAACAAGCAACTATATCTTGACTCCGCAAGGCCTGAATGAAAGCTATGGGGACAGGTCTTTTGTGATATTTGGTTGTGGTCTGATTAAATATAAAGAACAGTTAATATGGGTCGGCGGAATGAGTGATTATAGCATAGGAATTTTCATTACGGAGTTTCATAAAGCGTTGGATACTCTCAAATGGATAAACTAAAGAAGGAAAATTCAAAAGACAATTCATTAGATGATTTGGAGATTGATAATAAAATGTAAGAACAGCCTGGATAGTTTCTAACCATGTTTAAGTTTAAAAGATAGAATGGATCCCCACCGAAATGGAAACCGATTTAGCCTTAAAAAAATAATGCCTGCATTTAAAATATAGTTAGTTTTCAGAGGAAAGCATTATGAACAGCACAGACCAGGACCGAGAGTTTACAGAAGAAATCCGAAGAATATGGAATGCCAATGCCGAGTGGTGGGACGACCGCATCGGGGATGGCAACGAATTTCAGTGTGAGTTAATTGAGCCTACGACCGAGTCCTTGTTGAATCTTTCTAAAGGTGATAGGATTCTTGATATTGCATGCGGTGCGGGCCGTTTTACTCGCCGTATGGTAGAGCTTGGGGCGATCGTAGTCGCAATCGACTTCAGCAAGCGGTTTATTGATCGAGCCAAGAAACGAACACCCGAGGGCATGACGAATATTGAGTATCATTTGATTGACACCACCAAAGAGGAGCAGTTGCTCTCGCTGGGTATTAATGGATTTGACGCAGCCGTGTGCACGATGGCCCTTATGGATATGGAGACGATTGAGCCGTTGGTGCAAGCACTCGCCCAACTTCTCAAGCCAGGTGGCCGATTTGTCTTTTCCGTCAGTCACCCATGTTTCCATTCAGCCGAGATTCAGAAGTTTTGTGAGATGCATGAGCAAGAAGCAGGTCGTCACATCGTCAGAAATGGTGTCAAGGTATCAGCATATTTGACGCCCTTTGTACGCAAGACAGAGGGAATCATTGGACAACCCGAGACACAATATTACTTCCATCGCCCGCTTCAGATCCTGTTCGAAGCCGCATTTGCGGCAGGATTCGTAATCGATGGGTTCAAGGAACCAGGTTTCGGATCAACACCAGAGACTAAAAAGAGCCTTCGCTGGCGTGATATGCCGGAAATACCACCAGTGCTGGTGGTGAGAATGAGATTAGACAAGGGAAACTGACAAAGTGCTGCACCTGACGGCAATTCACTGAGCTCATTGCCAGCAGGTGCGCTTCATTGTTATATGGTATATATTCATCAAAACAAAGAATGGAAGAAATGAGAGAGAATATCTGGATAGCAGTTCCAACCTATTGGAGTTATCCGACAAATAAAGTTGGAGAAGAGATCTCCATATTTGACCATCCATCTGCTCTGGATTCGCAAGGAACCCTTGCCAGAACATTGGAATGCTTTACACATCTAACGATGGATTTCCATGTTGTTATCGTTGTTGCTGTCTCACATTCTGATCTTTCCAGTAAAGCTCATGAAAAGGTTCTTTCTATTGCAAAACGTTTTACAGATAAATTGTCGATATACCTTGTTTCACAAGAAAATCTGGGTTTAGTTAACCGTCATTTAGAGGAGCCAATGCTCCGTTTGGATAGCTATGGGAATATTCGCAATGTTCAGCTTGCCGTCCCTTATGCAATGGGAGCAGACGTTGTTGTTGGAATAGATGATGATGAAATAATTGAAGATAGAGATTATCTGGAAAAAGTTGTGCGTTACATCGGAAAAGAATATAACGGAGATTTTGTAGGCGGGATGGCGGGCCCATATTATGACAGGAATGGCAGCTTTCAATTGGAGGAAGCCGAAGAGTTAGGTGAGTTTAAAAATATATTTAGAAAAAAGAATTCTTTTATGAATGAGGCGTTGAAAAAAGTTATGCGAGAGGCCCCTTTGAAGGGAATTGTTAGATCCAATGTCGCCTTTGGAGGCAATATGTGCATGGCTCGTAAAACTATTGAGCAAATCTGCCATGATCCTTTTATACCAAGGGGCGAAGATTACGATTACGTCATCAATGCTAAAATGAAGGGGATCAATTTCTATTTTCAGCCGGATATGAAAATCACTCATTTACCTCCTGATTCACCCGCTTCCCAGGCTGGGGATAATATGAAAAAAT
>JAHIOG010000292.1 GCA_018895675.1 bacterium | reverse complement strand
CATCATACCTGTACTATTCTTATTCTCATAATATTTCACGGGGTAAACAAAATAATCCCATTTTACTACGATACACCAAACCCTTTCTCCCATTTCCATTGCCAAATTATATACTTTCAATTCTTCCTCCGAAAGGAATCCCCTTGGGACAATTTCATTATATCACCTCTTACAACTTAATGACTATAAAATGACTATTGAATAACCAATTTATAGTTAAACAGCTCATTGTCCTTTCTTTGCTTTATATTGAATCTCCGATAGTTCTCTCAAGTTATTGGCAGCCTGTTCGGGAGTAATATCACGTTGCACTTCGGAAAGCATTTCATATCCGACGATAAATTTTTTAACGGCGCTTGATCGTAGAAGCGGCGGGTAGAAATGAGCATGCAATTGCCAGTGCGTGTAATCACCCGAATCTGTTGGTGCGCCATGCCATCCCATTGTATAAGGAAAAGAAACATTAAAAAGGTTATCGTATTTTACAAGCAGGCTTTTAAGAATTTTAGCAAGGCTTTCTCTTTCTTTAGTTGTCAGGTCTGGCAACCGCAAAATATGTCGGCGGGGTAGCAAGAGTGTTTCAAAGGGCCAAATCGCCCAAAACGGAACAACAGCCGTCCAATGTTCATTTTCCACAACAATCCGGTCTTTCTGATCAGATTCTAATTTTAAATAGTCTGCCAACATAATAGAACCATTTTCTTTAAAATATGAGAATTGCTGTTTATTCTCCTTGAATGGTTCATTGGGAAGCGCTGTTTCCGCCCATACCTGACCATGCGGATGTGGGTTTGAACAGCCCATTATTTCACCTTTATTCTCAAATATCTGTACCCAGCGATACCGTTTACCAAGTTCATTGATCTGATCAGCCCAAACGTTAATCACGCTCTGGATTTCTTCAATAGACATTTCTGCTAAGGTAAGATCATGGCGAGGCGAGAAACATATAACCCTGCAGCTGCCTTGCAGACTTTCACTTTGCATTAAAGGATTTAAAGAACTTTTTACATCCGGAGTATCTGAAAGTAAAGCTGCAAAATCATTTGTAAATACATAAGTGGAGGGATATTTAGGATTTCTTTCTCCATTTGCCCGAATATTCCCCGGACAGAGATAACACTCCGGGTCATAAGAAGGTCGATTATCCGGAAAAATTGGTTCCTGTTTTCCCTGCCATGGTCGTTTAGTTCGATGTGGTGATACTAAGACCCACTCTCCTGTAAGAGGATTGTATCGTCGGTGAGGATAGTCTGAAAAACTAAATTGCATTATTATTAATTCTTATTAATCCAGTTCATATTCTTGCTTAGCGGATTAATATATCCGGCTGTTGGTATATTTTGTCATTAATGGTAATTGATATCATGGGCCAATCCTTAGATACTGTAACAACTTCAAAGCTGTCTTTATAAGCAATGATTGTATCCTCAATTTTTGCACCAGTAATTGTCGGATTCCAAGCAAACGCCTGGTTTTCTTGAACAGTCCCATCAATACCGGGATAAATACAATATTCCCGGTCATTATAACCGGTTGCTCCGCCCTGGTGATGTTTCTGCCACTCGCCTTCAAAGCCAACTTCAGCATACCACGTCTTACACTCCTCAAAGATTTTGGCAAGCGGTTTCCCCGGAACCGTAGCGGCTTCATAGTGTGCATTGACAATTGCTGTTGCTTTTAATTTTTTTGCAAGTTCTTCAGAGAGCGGACCAAAATGGACAAAACGGGTGACAGCTATTGGCATTCCCCATTTTTCAGCAACGACATTAACCATAGCATAATTCTTCAATTCTGCTCCACCGGCAAGTGCGTGACGGTATTTGTAGATACGTTCATCAACCGCGATTAAAAGAACAGTAGGGAAAATACCTCTTGAGCGCAGTGCATTGGCGGTCATATATTCAATCTCGAATTCGTCCATCCCGGGTTTGAGTATCTTACAAACTTCGGCAACAGCTTCGGTCGTTTCTCTACCCAACCATTTGTACCTTTTTATTTCAGTATCCGTTAAACTATAACGTAATTTTGCAAATTCATCCGATTTTAAAACTGTTCCCGGATAGTCAATGTCGCTCCCAATTCTCCCACCGTCAGCCAATTCATAAATGATCTTTCTGCGGACATCTTTTAAAGGATTAGATTCATACCACTTATACCTTACCAGTTCATATCCTAAATCTCCCAAAGATTCATCCAATAATCTTCCCGCTTCACTGCCATTACAAATAACATATTTTTCACCATTTCTCATTATTAAAAGTGAAGCGGCTCCAATATCTTTGTTAAGGACGATCTGGTTATTTGTGAGACCGGCGGTCATCCAGTAAACATTTCGGACTTGAGTTAATAGAATTCCTTTTAATCCTTCTTCGTCTAAAAATTTATTTACCCGTTCAATTTTGATAGAAATTTCATTTTGTATCTCATCTTGAGATAAAAGCTGTTGAGGATTATTTGCCCATTGAGTTTTAATACCACAGCCAACAACGATTAGCAAACTTAAAATCAACACAAACAAAAGATGTCCATGATTCATTTTCATTTTCCAGTCCCCCTGCATTTATTCATTAACCACAGCGTATTAATCCCATATATTTATATTTTACCAGAAGATTACATACAATAATAAAACAGTCACAATAACAATCGCGCCTAACCATTTCACTGCCGGAGTCGATTGCATATCAAACTCTTTCCTTTCCGGCATGGTAACCGGCTTATCCAGTGGTTTAATTAAAGTAATAATCGTCATAACAATCACAATGATAATAAAAGTGATCGCCATTCTGTTTAGAAAAGCAATTTGAACAATCTGGATTTTCTCAAAAACCGGTAAGGTGCCGCAAAAAACAAGCAAAACACCATAAATTATGGGATTGAGCGCCAGCGCACTTACTCCCGCGGCTTTCGGTGCGCGTTTAAATATAAAGCCAAACGCAAATGCCGCTAAAATACCCGGTGAAATAAATCCTTGAAATTCCTGTAAATAAGTAAAAATTCCCTTTAATGCTGGATTTGCTAAAATCGGCGCAATCAAGCATCCGACAACAAGAAAAACAAAAGTTGAAATTCTTCCGGTCGAAACAACTTTCTTCTGAGAAATATCTTTTTTAATCATACGTTTAAAGATATCCATTGTGAAAATTGTTGAAGCAGAGTTTAGCATTGACGCCAGTGAGCTAATTACTGCGCCACCTATTGCGGCAAAAATGAAGCCCCTGAAACCACTTGGAATAATATTTCTAATAATAAGGGGGAAAGCTGCATCTGTACCACCCGGACCAGTCATCTGTCCTTTAAATAACTGCCAGGCCATGATTCCTGGAAAAATAATAATAAATGGAGTAATAAGTTTTAAGAAAGAGGCAAAAATAACTCCTAATTGACCTTCCCTGAGACTTTTCGCTGCTAAAGTTCTTTGTGTTATAAACTGATTAACACTCCAATAATAAAAATTTGGCAACCAGAGTCCAAAGACTAATGCTGTCCATGGTAATACAGGGTGATCGGCCGGAAGAATCATATGGAGTTTATCCTGATTTACCTCAAGAAAATTCCCGACTCCCCCGACTTTCCCAAATCCAATTATTAAAGTAATTACTCCGCCCAATATTAAACTGGAACCAAAGAAAAGATCTGCCCAGGCAATACCTTTAAGCCCACCCCAAATAGTATATATTGCAGCAATAATACCCACAAGCCAGACGGCTTTTGTTAAAGTTACCTCTATTCCGAAAGGTCTTGTACCGCTAAAAAGAGTAGTTATCGTTAAACCACCTGTATAAACAACAGATGCAATAAGTACAAAAACATAAATTAAGACAGTATAAAATGCCATTAGGTTTCTTGCGGTTGGTGAATACCGGTATTCAAGAAATTCAGGAAAAGTATATATTCCCGCTCTTAGAAAATGAGGCAAAAGAAAAATTGCCACAATAACCATCGTTATCGCCGCCATCCATTCATAAGAAGCAATCGCCAGCCCGGCAGAGCCAGCGCCCTGCCCTGACATTCCCACGAATTGTTCTGTAGAAATATTAGCCGCGATCATGGATAGACCAATCAAGGGCCAGATTAATTGTCGACCTGCAAGAAAATAATCTTCTCCGGTTTTTTCTTTACGGCTTTTATACATGCTAAAAGCCACAACAATTAGAAAAAAGACAAAGAAAATTAAACCGTCATACCAACTAAATAATATTTGCTCCATCTCAGCATATCCCCTATTTGTTACTAATCACTTATTTATTCCCGATTATATATTTATTATGTCGAATTCCGAACTATCAATTCAGTTTTTAACACCTCTTTTCTTGGTATAAAATTTTCTCCGGATTTAATCTGCTCTATTAACAGTTCCGCGGCTCTTTTACCTACTTCATAAGCCGGTTGACTAACTGTTGTAAGAGATGGTTCTATTAAACGGGTAATCGGATTATTTGAGAAACCGATCAGCGCAATATCTTCCGGAATTTTAAAGCCGTGTTCTTTAATTTTTTCAAATGCGCCAATCGCGACGGGGTCATTTACGGCAAAAAGAGCATCCGGAAGCTGATCTAACTGTAATAGTCTATGAAAGCCTTTAACTCCATCTTCTTCATTAAGACCACCATAAACAACAAGATTCTCATCGTATGAAATTTTATGTTTTTTAAGTGCCGATAAATAGCCGTTAAGGCGGCATTGGCTAATTGATAAATGTTTCGGTCCTGCAATATGTGCTATTCTTTTGTAACCTGAGTTAATTAAATACTCAACTGCTTTAAAGGCTCCATCGAAATCATCAACCACTACTTTACTTGCTTCGATATCCTCGCATACTCGATCGAAAAAGACAAATGGAATTTCCTGGCGCTCCAAAAGTTTAAAGTGGTCGCTTTGTTCAGTTGTTTGAGAAATTGAGATGAGCAATCCGGCTACCCGGTTCGAAATTAAAGCACGAACATTTACACATTCTCTATTATAGCTTTCATTAGACTGAGACACAATGATTGCGTATCCCTCTTTGTAAGCTATCTCTTCAATTCCACTTATTGCAGCTGAGAAAAAATTATGTTTGATTTCAGGAACAATAACACCGATAAGATTCGTTCTTCTTTGCTTTAAACTCTGAGCGATTGAATCAGGATGATAATCCATTTCTTCTGCTAAAGAGTTAACCCTTTTTTTTGTTTGTGTGCTGATATCGGGATGGTCTCGTAATGCTCTTGAAACTGTAGATGGCGAAATATTCAGGCTTTTAGCGATATCTTTTATAGTTACCGGGTTTTTTTTCACTTCATACTCTCCAATACTAAAAAACGATTAAGAATGAGACCGCAAACGTTTGCAATTTTATACAATATTTTTGTCGAAGTCAAGTGGAATTATCAAAAAGTCTGTTTACTACGGTTAGACTATTTCGCTGTCCTAATGGCTTTTAATATAAAGATCGTCAATTGATGTCTTAAATTAGTGTGGCAATTGGACAGAAAACCAAGGGCTAACTGTCATTCATTAAGAAAAACCATAGAATGGCATTACGTTGACCTGATAGATGAATATTACAGCAAATCAGTTTGTAGATTAGATGCATTGATTTAATTAATATTGAAAACAATAAGGAGAAAGCACCTACTTGATAGCTGCTTTTTTTATTTCCATTTTTTTAACCAACTCTATAAACGTAGGGGGTCACACGACAGATAAAAAAAGTGTGCTATAACTGTGCTGTTTTTTTTGTCTATTCCTGTCTATTTCTGT
>JAHIOG010000291.1 GCA_018895675.1 bacterium | reverse complement strand
GTGGCGGAGCCGTTGGAAATGTCCGTGTTCTGGCTGGATGGAGATCAAGAATATCCATTGCCTGATTTGAGTGTGAGTTTCAGCGTGATAAGCGGCAAAGCGACCCTGGATCCCCGGGATAAAACCGATAAGCACGGTAAAGCATCCTGTACTGTAAAAAACATCGCATCCGCTGGTAAGATAGAAGTTCAGGCAAACATACATTTCCCTGAGGGGCTGGGAATTGCCAATAACCAATATACATTTACGCTGCTTTCTGATAATAAAATCATGGTCAAAATCCTGGAAATAAATCTTGATAAACCGGTTGACATTTCCTTTCTGGAAAACGCGCTGCTCGAACAATTGACAACTGCCGGTTTTCAGGTCATAGAGAATAATCCATTTAATCAATTGACAGAAACTGAAATAAACATCAAAGCTCCCGAAAAGATTGCCGAATTAGTCATCAATTCCGGTGTTGATCTGGTGATTTTGGGAACTGTTTCCTCGGATCAGACAAATAAAATCCAGGACGGATTCTTTTTCGCACGAGCCAGAGGCACGCTCAAAGTTTATAATATTCAGCGCAAATCGGTCGTTGGCAATTATATGATCGAGGATAAAGATGCCGGAAATTCTGAAGAAAACGCCGGTTCCAAGGCAATTAAAAAAGTCAGCGATCAATTGATTGAACAGATGCTGACCGAAATAGGGCTGAAGTAAACGGTTTTTCGTATCGACAGTTAGTATAAATGAAAAGATAATCCGGCGTTATGTTGAAATGCAGGGAATGGAAGACGCAGTCTGGCAGGGAACCTGCACCCCTCTGTTTGTAAGAAAGGAGTCCTGACATTTTTGTCGATGAGAACGGATCGGAGACGGGAAAACAGCATGAAAATAACAGGTTGGCAGACTGTAAAATACAAAAGCCCAGCATCATTTTGCCGGGCTTTTCCGGCTCTTGTGGAAATGCCTTTAATTACCGAAAAAGGCTCAAGTACTCATCAAAGGTATAGATACGGTTGCGTTTACCACCAGTAACTTCACGCAGGATTCCAAGACTGATAAAATCATCAATCAACCCATTTGCAGTTAATGGCGTCACTCCCAACACTTTCGCAACTTCAGCACCCATTACTGAAGGCTTGGTATATAAATAACTCAGCAACTGCTTTGCCCTGGGAACTTTCCGGTCCAGCCGCAGAATAGTTTGTCCATCAAGCCTTTCTTTAAGTGCGAGGACACTCTGCAGCGTCTGAATTCCTGTCTTGGCAGTTTCGGTAATCGCTACCAGAAAGAATTTAATCCATTGGATCATTCGATTGGATTCTGTCACAAATCGCAGATTATCATAATACAGACTCCGGTGTTTCTCAAAATAGGATGATAAGTAAAGAACCGGTTTAGCCAGGATTCCCTCGCCGATCAGATAAAGTGGAATTAACAGGCGTCCAACCCTGCCATTTCCATCTAAAAACGGATGGATCGTTTCAAATTGGTAATGAGCAATAGCGATTCGGATCATATTTGGGACCGCGATATTGTCATTATGTAAAAAGGATTCCAGATCTGTGATCAAATCCGGAACAGATGCATGAACCGGTGGAACAAATATAGCATCTGCTGGCGTAGCGCCACCAATCCAGTTCTGGCTTTTACGAAATTCACCCGGATGTTTGTTTTTACCATGAACACCAGACATTAGCACTCGGTGAGTATCCCGAATCAATCTGGACGATAACGGCAGTTTCGCCAACCTATCTACAGCATAATTCAGCGCATTGATGTAATTATTAACCTCCTGCCAGTCATCCCGCTTTACCGGTTGGATGTCTTTCTCATCCATGATGGCTTCATCTATATTGGTTCGTGTGCCTTCAATACGGCTGGAGCTAGTCGCTTCTTTGACCACATGCATCCGGATAAAGATATTGACATCCGGTATATAGAGAGAAAATGCATTTAATCCTCCTAATTTGAATACCGCCTGCTCCAGCAGAGTATCAATAGTAGGTTCAGACCATGCCCATTCATGGTTTATCCCGGCTGGCTGAAAACTCCGATAACCAATCTGCTGCTGGTAAGTTCCGGCATTGAAATCTTTAATGTTCATTGTCACCTCAGACTATAATAAGAATCATCGCTATTATAGTATAGCGACAAATACTATAATAAGCAATGTGTATTTATAGTATGCGTGGCAATATTATAGCAGGGTGAATTGTTATAGCCCGTTGCTAAAACAAGTTTATCGACTGAAGAAATTCAGAGATGGGTGACACCAAGGGGGGCACCTGTAAAAAGTGGCGGGTTGGCAGAAAAAACATATCAACATCACAACCCGGATATATGCTAATTCGATAATATCCAGTTGGAAGATGATTTTGGTCCCGAAGAACCGTCTAAAAGGGGAAACTAAACATAAATTCAAGAACCGAAAGAAGAAATCACCGTCGAAAGATAGGGCTTAAGGGGTGGGGAGACTGATGGGAAAAACAGATAGGGAAACTTACCCTTTTCGACGAGAAAGAATTGTTAATAATTTTGAAATTTTACATGGTACTTTTGAACGAAAATGGGTATTCGACAGTAAAGCTCTATCTCTGTAACTAGTTGATTGTCAGTGTCTTAAGAGGAGTACCCCGAGCAGGACTCGAACCTGCAACCCTCTGCTTAGAAGGCAGATGCTCTATCCTTTGAGCTATCGGGGCATTGAAAATACGATTATCGAGATGATTCTGATAATTCAGTAGCACGGCGATAATATCGTCAAAAATCTAAATATCGGTATGGTCACGATTCATCGAGAAACCGGTGATCTCCTGTTTCCTTTTTCAAAGATTTTTAAAAATAGTGATGTCGGGGTGGCAGGATTCGAACCTGCGACTTCCTGCTCCCAAAGCAGGCGCGCTAACCGGGCTGCGCTACACCCCGAAAATATCAGTTTTAAAATAATTGGTGTGTTTAGCGACCGGTTTTACCAATGGATGGATATGCGACTT
>JAHIOG010000290.1 GCA_018895675.1 bacterium | reverse complement strand
CCACCGGGGGCTAAATTGGTTTTGACCTCTCAAGTATCTGAAACCCATTCAATCCGGCAGCTGCCGGATTGAATGGGTTTCAGATACTTGAGAGGTCAAAACCAATTTAGCCCCCGGTGGGATCCGGAAATTGGTTTTCCCCGATCTGTTCTCCCGGAACAAGACAAACAGATCCCATCGAATTGCGGGGTTTTTATTTTATAGACTGATTGTCCATTTCCCAAAGTTGGTAGTTTTTACATATAAAACCGGATACGGATTTCCGATCAGTGACAACTTTGATATTTTGCGAATAATAAGGGGAAACAAGTACGAAAAATATAATCGTGGAAATTTATGTGCTTATCAATGACACTGGAATTAAGATAAATTAGAGTTGAAATTGAATAGAATTAGTCTTATAATTAATCAAGAATAAAATAATCGAGGAATCTGTCATGGCACAAAAAAATATTGTTCCAAAAAAGACCCGCCAACCTTCACCAAAATTGAAGTGGGTGAGCACGAAATTACTTGATGATGTTTTCACTGATGAGGTCAGTCTTTTTAAGCCTCATTTTGAAGTTGACTACGAAGCATATTTGCAAAGATTGTGGGATTCAAACCCGGCAGTTCATGAGATTTTAAAAAAAGCGGATACCCTCGAAGCTGCCCGTGATGCTTTATATAGTTACCTGGAACGAGCGGAAAAAAATGTTTTTAAAGTGGATAACGATCTTCATATTCTCGAAAAATCAACCGTACGCGAGTGCATTCGTGTTTTTAAAAGTATTATAGGTCCGATCAATGAATTTCGCACTGAATTTTCTGCGCTTGACAGTCTTTGGAAACTTGCACGAGATAAGAGAGACGAATTGAAGAGTAAGATATCAGTCGGCTTCATTCTGGAATTTATCAATCTTTTTCGGGGAGTAATTGGAAAATCAAATGTTTACCTCGAAAATGCACAGGTGAAAAAGGGAATTCCTGAATTTCTGAAAATGAAAGGAAGAGGTGCGGCTTTAAAAAGAATGGAAATTCTGGATGATATTGGTTCGAATGTCCAAAAATATCTTAAAAAATATCCTTCCGGTTTGGAGGAAGAGGTCATCGGCTGGCGATTGGAAAACAAGAATAAGATTTTACGCTATTTTAAAGGAACGGAAAATGATTGGAATAATTATCAATGGCATTTAAAAAATGTGATCAAGAATGTCAAGCCGTTATCTGAACTCATCGAGCTGACAAATGAAGAAAGGGAAGCCGTAGATAAGGCTGTAAAAAACAGGATTGCGTTTGGTATCACACCCTACTATCTAAGTTTAATGGATGCCAAACTTTCAATCGGTTATGATCACGCCATTAGAGCACAGGTTATTCCTCCAAAAGAATATGTAGATAAGATGGTTGAACATCGCGCCAACCGAAAAATTTCATTTGATTTTATGGGCGAACATGATACTTCGCCGGTTGATCTGATCACGCGACGGTATCCGATAATTTCTATTTTAAAACCTTATAATTCTTGCGCGCAGATTTGTGTTTATTGCCAGCGCAACTGGGAAATTGAAAGAGTGCTGGAGCCAAGAGCTCTTGCTTCAAAGGAAAAAATCGATAAGGCTCTGGCCTGGTTTGATGAACATAAGAGTATCGGAGATGTGCTCATTACCGGAGGCGATCCCCTCGTGATGAAGGATGCTCAACTTAAGCGAATACTCGAGGTTCTTGCCGCTAAAAAACAAATCTATAGAATCAGAATTGGTACCAGAACACCGGTTGTACTGCCAACGCGTTTTACAGATGATTTAATAAATCTGCTTGCTCAGTTTCACCAGCCGCCGAAACTTGAAATTGCGTTTGTTACTCATTTTGAGCACTCCTATGAAGTAACCCCGGAATCAATGGAGGCTGTTCAAAAATTGCGGAAAATAGGCATCAGCGTATATAACCAGCAGGTTTATACAGTTGAAAATTCCAGGCGGTTTGAGTCGGTAAAGCTCAGGAGAGATTTGAAGTCGATCGGAGTTGATCCGTATTATACATTTAATATGAAAGGGAAAGAGGAAACCAGCAGGTATATGGTTCCGATCGCGAGAATTTTGCAGGAGAGGAAGGAAGAAGCCAGACTTCTACCCGGACTTGATCGAACAGATGAACCGGTTTTTAATGTACCGAAGCTCGGCAAAAATCACCTTCGTGCAGGTCAGGATCACAGGTTGGTAATGATCTTGCCGGACGGCTCGCGTGTTTATGAGTTCCATCCGTGGGAGAAGAATATTACGGCTATTCCGCCCTATAATTATGTAGATGTTCCCATATACGATTATCTTGAAGAGCTTGCTTCCCGGGGAGAAAATATCCGGGATTACAGGACGATCTGGTTCTACTATTAATTTCCTAACCTGGACAAGCCCCCGAAGGGACAGGCAGAACCAAAAAAGGTTTAAAAAATAAATTTCCTCAAGAGACTCATTCGGCACAAATACTACATTTCAAATAAACTACGAATCTCAATGTTTAGTGTTTTAAATTAATATAAAGCGGAATCCTGAGGCATCTCTGAAAAAATTTGATATTTACCTGTCTGCGTCCGTAGGACAGGCAGGCAATTTGTGCCGAAGGCATCCCTTTGGGGCAGTTTGATATTTGATATAAACATCATGTTGAAACATGTTTTTTAGCGTTGAGAATTAAGAGACTAAGAAGTCCAGTTCGCATAACTATGCAATCACATATTGTTGTAAAAATTTAGAGATTTTAGAGGTAGAGAACTTATTTGTTAGTTTTTTTAAATTCCGGATATAATTTTTCCATGTAATCCGGGCAAATGCCTATATTTATCGGGTATTTTCAGTTTCCGATGAGCAAGAATCAAAATTTAAAAATTATATATGAGGACAATCACCTGTTGGTGGTTTGTAAACCGCCGGGAATACTTATCCAGGGCGACGTTACCGGCGATATAACCCTATTATCCATTGCTAAAGAGTATCTGAAGGAAAAATACCAAAAACAGGGCAATGTTTACATTGGATTAGTGCATCGTCTGGACCGACCGGCATCGGGTGTTGTGGTTTTTGCCCGAACTTCCAAAGCCGCCGAGTGCCTGATGAAGCAATTTCAGCAGAGACAAACCCGCAAAATTTATCAGTGTCTCGTCACTGGTCAAGTACCCGAAAGCGGAACATGGTCTGACCGGATTGAGCGCAGGGAGGTAAACAGCTTTATCGTCAAAGGAGAGGCGAATGCCGAACTGTCGTTCAGGTGTCTTGATTATAAGAATACCATTTCGTTGGTTGAAGTGGATTTGCGGACCGGTAAGCACCATCAGATAAGAGTGCAATTTGCCCAAAGAGGTTTTCCTGTTATCGGTGATTTTCGTTATGTGTCGAAAATCAAATTTCCGAAAAGAGCAATCGCATTGCACGCCCGTTCGCTGAGCATTTTTCATCCGACACTGAAAGAGGAGATGACGTTTAGTTGTGAACAGGAAGCCGGTTGGGATGATTTCCTTTTGCAGACATACAAAGCCGGACGATCTTTATAAATGTTCGAAAATGCAATCCAGATTGCCGGGATAATCGATCAAGCCGAAGCCTACATGCTGATGGCAAGCGGTGTTGGGTTTCTGGGATTTCCACTGAGGCTGCCGGTTAATAAAGAAGACCTGGGCGAAAAGGATGCTGCCCGAATCATCAGGACAATCAAGTTTCCTCATCATGCTGTGCTGATCACCTATCTTGAAAAGGCGAAGGATGTAATTGATTTTTGTAATGACCTGGGAGCCGGTATCGTTCAGCTGCACGGACATGTCAAAGTACAAGAATTGCAGGAAATAAAAACATCGGCGCCAGAAATAAAGATCATTAAAAGCCTTGTCGTTTCCGGGCATAATCAGGATCAATTATTATCGGATGTTAATCAATATTCGGAATTTGTCGGTGCCTTTATCACGGATACTTATGATCCAACGACCGGAGCTTCGGGAGCCACCGGGAAAATTCACGACTGGAATATCAGCAGATTATTGGTGGAGCGATCACCGAAACCGGTGATTTTAGCAGGCGGCATGACTCCCGGAAATGTCCGTGGAGCCATCGTAGCAGTTCGCCCGGCAGGGGTGGATACCCATACCGGTGTGGAAGACGCTAATGGTCGGAAAGACCCGGTGAAAGTCCGCAGATTTGTCGAAGAGGCGAAAATTGGTTTTAAAATTGTGGCTGACACTGAACCGGTCGAAATTCCAATTGATGGCATCCTGGACCTGCATACGTTTCATCCAAAAGAGGTCAAAGAACTGGTGCCGGACTATTTGAAAGCCTGTCGTGAAAAGGGGATTTACAGTGTACGCATTATTCACGGTAAAGGCAGCGGAACGCTGCGGAAAATTGTACAGTCGATTCTGTCACGCTTGCCGGAGGTGGAATCCTTTCATACTGCCGAAGGGACCGGAGGCGGCTGGGGCGCGACGAGTGTGGTATTAAAACATATTGTCAAGTAGCCCGAGTTTCCAAACTCACGGGGGATAGTAATTATAAATGTGATAAATAGGGATGCGCAAGTCTGAGACAGTCATAAGGAATATTGTTTTAAGACAGAAATAACTGCGTGTTTTAGAAAACAATTGACTTGGAATGGTGATTAAGAAAAAGTATAAAGATTGAGATATGTGATTGCTAATGGCTGACAAAAGGTTAAAAAGAACACATAAATAATGTTGCTATTTTAAAAAAAATTTAAAACTTTAGATCATGGTAAATATTAACTATATAAAGAAACTTCATTATATCACTCATATTGAGAATATACCATCCATACTGGAAAACGGAATTTTATCCCATAATTTAACAAAAATTATCCATCATAATTCTGTTGCCTCTCAAATGGTTCAACAACGACGTGAAAACAAAAAAATTCCGGGTGGCATGAGACTCCATGATTACGCGAATTTGTATTTTGACGCCCATAATAAAATGCTAAGTAAATTACGAGACAGAAATGAAGAGATTGGGATTTTACAAATTGATAAACGGATATTGTTAATTGAAAACGTAATTGTCAGTGATCGAAACGCATCAAGTGATTATGTTGCTTTTTACCCTGTTGATACCGGCCTGGGGCAACTTGATTTTAATAAAATATATGACCGGTTTTGGTTACATGATGACCCGATGTAACAGTGGATTCATGGTTCAATAAAATGTGCAGAGGTTTTAGTACCGGAAAGGATTGAACCGAAATATATCTTAGGTGTTTATGTTTATAGTAAAGCTGTTCGTGACCGACTTGAAAATCAAGGAATTCGATTGCAAATTACAATAAATAATAGTATGTTTTTTTAAGAGAAAATGATTACAAAAATTAAAATCGGAAATATTCTCGAATCTGAGTCGCAAACGTTAATAAATACCGTCAATTGCGTTGGCGTTATGGGGAAAGGAATTGCAGCAGATTTTAAGAAGCGGTTCCCTGATATGTTTTTCGATTATAAGGTCCGCTGTGAAAATAAAATCGTAAAGCCTGGTGTACCGTATATCTATAAATCACTGGTAAAACCTTGGATTATTAATTTCCCGACTAAAAACCATTGGCGTTCCGTATCAAAAATTGAGGATATTGAAAAAGGTGTTAATATCATTTTAAATAATTTTAAGGAATGGGGTATCACATCATTGGCGGTACCTCCATTGGGCTGCGGTAACGGGCAATTGGAATGGGCTGAAGTTGGGCCTCTTTTATATCAAAAGTTTAAAAAGATAGATATTCCAGTAGAACTTTACGCTGTTTTTGGCGCACCGAAGAACCAACTTGCAACCGATTTTCTCGAGTCAAAAGCAGAGAGTTTGAAAAAACTGAAAAACGACAAACCATCCCCAAAATTTATTCCGGAATGGCTGGTACTGATTGAGATTCTGGAACAGATCAAACAGAATCCGTATCATCGACCAATTGGCAGAACGTTTCTCCAAAAAATTGGATATATTGTAACTGCTCAAGGTGTGCCTACTGGATTGAAATATTCCGAAGGCAGTTATGGACCATTTTCTGAGGATCTAAAAAAAGCCATCACAATAATGGCGAATAACAATCTTATCGTAGAGGAACATTCCGGAACTAGTATAGCGTTTCAAATAAATCTTTACATATAAGATGATTTGAGGTATATTGATATCCAAAACCATAGGAGGGTATCAATATGCCACGGAAGAGCCAGAAAGCAAAGTTGATTTTAGACGAAAAGCAAAAGGAGCAAT
>JAHIOG010000289.1 GCA_018895675.1 bacterium | reverse complement strand
TTCTTTGATATCATTTTATCACCGTCAATTAAACTCCGGCGCTTTTAAATAAAGCTGATTGTTTTTTGAAACCAATTTGACGCCATCTTTTGTAATTCGCATGACCCGAAAACCTTCGATTAAATCTCCTTCTCGATAAACTTCTCCGTTTATTATCGCCATTGGATTGTCTTTGTCAAAGATAATGCCCTTAAGTTCGAGTTTGGGTATGTTATTCTCAGGCTTAACTTTTGGTTTACCTTGATTCACATCGGTTTTTTGCTTTTTCCCGGCTATTTTGCTTTTGGAAGCCGGTGTCCTGGCTTTAGCAAAAGTAAACGGGTCTCTCAATTGTTCAAAACTTTTATATTTGCTGGCAATTGAATCAAAATGTGACACATAAATTTCCTTTACTCCTTCGTCTAAAATTTCTTTTATGATATTTTCGACCTGGCTGAAGTCATCTTCCTGATCAAAGGCAATTTGTGCCTTTGGCGCGTTATACTCCTGTTTTCCCGTTCTTCTTAATTGGAATATTCCCAGAAGGATTAAAGATAGCGCAAGCGCTATTAAAATAATGATCTTAGTTTTTTCATTTTCCATTTAAATCACTATTGAAAAAATTACAACGTCAAAGTTATAGTTTGCCGGATCTCGGGAATCGGGCGATATGCTAAATGAATCGATCAACAGCCAATAACGGGACTTTTCAAGATTATTCAGAAAAGATAAAAATCTCGAATAAGAACCGCGGAATTTGATATTGATAGGTTGCTTGTAATATTTGCCTAATATTTTCTCTCCTTTTTTCATAGGAGCGATGGAATTGAGACGGAGTTCTGATTTTTTTACTATGTAGTTCAATTCACCGAGCAGAGCGGAAAATTCTTTTTCATCTGCAATGCGGGATTCAAACGAACTTTTGAGTGATTGACAAATGTTCAATTCCGTATCGAGATTATTTAAAGCCTGTTCGATATCGGTAGAGCGGATTTTAAGATAAATATTATCAAGATTTTCCTTCTGTCCCTTCAGGTCATTGTATCTTATTAATTGTGGCTTGATGATGAAAAAATTACCGACGGCAATAGCGCCCGAATAGATGAATATTGCCAGCAACATCCAGTGAATCCCGAATAGATTTTTCAGCAATGACGTCTTTTTTAACCGGCTTTTATCCATCGTTTCCTATCTCTTTCATCTTGGCGGATTGCAAACACTACAAGGACCATAAGCCGAAACAGCATCCTTTAGAGTAATCGGAATTTGGCTTTTTGAAAGGTAGCGGCAACTTGCTTTATGATACTTCTTTCCTGTTTTGGTGATATAGACTATTTCATCACCTTCCGGGGAAGATTGTTGAGAATAAGTTACGACTTTTTGAGAATTGCCTGGTGCCCAGAGTCCCCTGCTATCCTCGCGGGCTTCTCGTTCTAGTCGGATAAACTTCTCAATATACTTAACATTTGGGGCATAGGTGGAAATATTCGCATAACCATGTCTGAGAAGCTCAGCATTGAGAAATGTACCATCTTCAAGGTAGACGTAGGCAAGCAAACGACCGTATTTATCTCTCTTTTGGACATCGAATTCAATCTTGACTCGTTTGCCTTCCACCATTCTCTTTGTGAAATCACCGGCTTCCTTGCCGTAATATTCCACTGCCTTTGAAGGATGAACAGTCTCAGGAGTATCAATCCCAATTAGACGTACTCTCTCTCCGTTCTCAAGTTGAATCGTGTCGCCGTCTATAACTCTTTTGACCTTATAAGTTTCTTGCGAAAACAAAACCGAGCTTATAAAGATCATGCAGAGCAAGGCAAAGAAGAATGTCTTTGTTAATACTTTCGTTTTCATTGCAAATTCTCATCAAATGACAAATGGCACATAACTAATAGATTCCGATAGTGAAGGACATGATTGGGTCGCTGCCCTTTTGTCCTATTTGGTTTTCCAATATATCCACTCTTTTAAAGTCTTCCATGAATCTATCTTGTTTTTCAATTGCCTGTTTAAATATATTCAGCTGGTTTTGATCCTGTTCATCGGTATTAATGAGAGCATATCCGGTTAACTTCATTTTCTCACTTTGGCCTTTTGCCGGGTTGGTATTTACGGCAATGTTCTCTAATCGTACGTTCTCAGGAATTGTATTGGAAAGATCTAGCATTTTACTTAACCAGTTACCGGGCCTGTGATAACTTTGAAGGTATATTCTTTTTTTTGAATCGATCTCTTTTTTCTCTTTATATAGTTTTTTTATTCGCTCGAGTTTCGGGCTTTGCAATTCTACTTCCGTTGCGATTTTATTGATCTCTTTTTGATATACCGAAGAGATAAATATATTTGTTTTGTGAACATAAAAAAGTGTGAGCAGGGAAAAAAACCAGACGACTACATAGAGAATAGTGATGAGATATCTAATCCTTTTCTGCTTTTTTCTAATTGTGGCTTTTCCGAGAAGATCTACCGTAATCATTTTCATAGCTCATCTCGCAATGCAAGTCCTAACGAGGTGGCAAAGTGCAGCCCTAACTCGTCAATATTTCCGATTTCCTGCTTGTACTCGAGTTTTTCCGACTTTAACGGATTCCAGAGAGTTACAGGAACTTTCACAGCGTCTGCCAGCAAGTAATCGAGGTTTTTTAATTTAGCGCTTCCACCGGTTAGATAAATGCGCTGAAGCCCTTCTTCACCGTACAAAATTTGGTAATAAATATCCGCTTTCTTGAGCTCTTCCGCTAATTTAGCGACCATCGAAAGCAGGGGACCTTTCCAGCCGATCTCTTTATAATTGTTGGTATTATCAGTATTATGGGATGGTTGGTAGTTCATTTCAATTTTTTCTCGTTCCGCGTCTATAAATGAGATGTGCAGCATTCTTTCGATAGCCCGGGTAAGCGTATTTCCGCCGATTGCGATAGATTTAAAAAAGGGATCATGGTCCGGGTGCATGATGATCAATGTGGCACACTCGGCGCCAATATTAAGTATTGCAACGGTTTTGTTTGGATGCAAATCCTGGAGCGTAATAAAACAGTTGTAAATTGCCAGTGAATCAATCTCAACGATTTCCGGTTCAAGATTTGCCCTTGTTAGGATGTCCAGATGCTTCTTCATTTTATTCGCGGGAACTATTCCGACAAGAACAGTCTGCATATTGCTGCTTTTATTGGTGTTCAGCACCTGGAAGTCGAATTCCACATCATCGATATTGAAGGGAATAATACTTGCAAGTTTCCATCTGATTGCCGATAGGATTTCACTGTCGGATAAATTGGGTAATTCCATGCTGTGTACCAGTGCGTTTGGCCCGGAAACGCTTGTCTTGACTTTTTTTACACCGCCCTTTATTTCAGCGATTAGTCCACGAATTACCTGGACTAAAAGCGTGTCGCTTAAATCTTCGGGTCTGTTAACATTTCGGCTCAAATAGAGGTCAATCAACTTCATGAATTCGATCCTGATCTTCTTTTTTCGGCGCAATCCGATTATTTTGACCACGTTGCTCCCGATGTCGACGCCGACCGATTTTTTTTCTTTGATCAACATATATCCTTAGTAACTTAAGTTTCGCATATAAATAAACTGTTAAAATTCAACATAACATCCCCCTTTTGTTCCCCCTTTACTAAGGGGGATTTTTATATTCCCCTCTAAAAAGAGGGGTGTCCGAAGGACGGGGTGTGTCCCTCTATCCACCAAAGGAATGCTCTCTTTCATAATCTTCGTTTTGGGATACGGAAATTCTCAAATAATTCTCTAATATCTTATCTCGATATGTCTTCGACATTTTATAGTAACTCACTTTTTATTCCATATTGATTAAAAACATTATTTTGCTTTCTAATTCTTCAAGCTCCCCTTACATCCTCCGGCAGCTGCCGGAAGGGGAAAGAGGGGTGGTTAATTTATCTCCTGTTACAATAAATTTGTCAAAATACATTTTCTCCCTGTGAAACTTGAGTTAATTAGAGCTTGCCCAGCTGCCTTTTTTAATATATTTTTCCCAATCATAAATATCCGGACCTAAGAATCCGGGCGGATATTTGTAATATTTTTCATCTCCGTAATCGGTGATTACCACGCCGGCTTTAAGCACCACTTTATTTGCCACAATCGGTCCGGTGAGGGTATCTCCTTTGAAATTCACATAGCCTGTCGAAAACACCGCCCCTCTTACTTTTAGCAGGGGAGTGCCGGATATGTCTGTCTCAGCGGTATCGCCGACAACTATGGCGGGGTAGTAGAGTGAACTTTCGGGCATCTGTTGAGCTTGTACGGAGACGGTCCCTGTAAACTTTATACCGCCTGTAACGACTAGTGTACCAATTAAACTGCTGCCGCTTTTCATCCATACATTGCCTTTTATATAGTGAATTCCAGTATCTATCAGAGCGCTGAAGGCTGTGTCTCCGTCATGGTGATAATTGCCAATACCTGTAGTATCGTAGTAATCCATAATAGCTTGAGGTAACGGATCGAAATGTTTGATTCCGCGACCTTTTAGATGATTTAAAGTATAATTGCTGGTGTCCAGCTGAGTCTTGTAAGCGACAATGTGGTTAAACGGGTGATCCCGCCACAATTCTACGGAGACTGTTTTAGATACCGATACGGATGTTCCGGTTGACGTCAGGATTTGGGCAACCGAATCGTAAGTAACCGACATCGAACCGTTTGAGAAAGTTCCCTGGGAATCGGGCCCATGATTTAAGCGCCATAAACCGATATTTATTCCACTTTCGGCGGATGCCAGAGCCTGTGTTCTTTGCACGTTTCGCATGCTTAATTTCCCTTCCTGCGCAGCCATGGAGAGAAACGCCGTGCCGATAATGGTCAGAACAAGAAAGAAAATCATAACCATTCCCAGAATGCTGCCGTCTTCGGATTTGATGATATTTCTAAAAACACCCATTTTCATCTCATTATATTGAAATACCATGTGCAGATTTGATTACCATACACTATACTGATCAGGGCGCCGAAAGTAAGAAACGGGGCAAAGGGCAGCCGGCTGTCCATACGCGCTTTTTTTAACAGGATCATAAATATTCCAACGAAACTCGCTAATAAAAAGCTTAAAAACAGCGCCAGCAGAGTATTCTGAAGTCCCAGAAAAATGCCTGTCATGGCGACTAACTTTATATCTCCGGCGCCGATACTCTCTTTTTTAAACAGTAGTTTTCCTGCTACCGCCCAGAATATCATTATGCCGCCGCCGACTAAAAAAGCAATCAAAGAGTTGATAAAATTTAAAGGGCTGCCTGTCCAGCTGGGCAGGACGCATACAGGCCAGAAAATCAGCGACATGAAAAGACCCAAAACGACTCCAACCAAAATCACACCGTTTGGAATTATTCTTTTTTCCAAATCGGTGAATGTGACTGTCAATAACAGGACGGATAATGTTGCATAAAAGAGAAATTCATAGCTGAACCCGTAAATATGATAAAAAATTACGAATGTAACGGCTGTCAGTATCTCTACTATCGGGTACCTTGCCGGGATGGGTAATTTGCAGTGTCGGCATTT
>JAHIOG010000288.1 GCA_018895675.1 bacterium | reverse complement strand
CATCCTCAATTCTTTTTCTTTTAATGTCATTTTCCTTTAGGTAGAAGAATTCATTTGCCCCTGTAGTAAAACCTCGCCTAATGTCAGCTACTTCTTTTAACGGTATTAACTTACTTTTTCCTTTTTCTAAAATCTTGAAGAAAATTTCAGGCGCTCTCAGATATTTTCCCCATTTCGCTCCTACATAATTTTTACTCTCTTCGTCAAATCCTTCATTCCATAATTCTTTCTGGGTTTCAGGAAAAATTCTCAGTTCATCATTTTCATAAAAGTCATTATGAGCAAGGATAGTCCTTTTAAGTTTATCAATAGCATTTAGTCTTTCAACTTGATTATCCCATGTATTTTGAGCAGACGGAATAAAATATCGTAATTTCTTTTTGAGATAAACAAATCGAGCGATATTCTCTTCTCGAGCATCTTTGGCATCACACTTTTGCAGAATGACTATGCATGTATTAACATCTGCTTCCTCAAACCATCTTTCAACTTTGGATTCGATAATAGCAATTATTTTGTAATTATTCAGGAAAAATTCCTGTAGTCCTTTGCCGTAATCCACATCAAGCCAGGAGTTAGAAACAATAAATCCAAAGTATCCTTTATCTTTTAAAAACTTCGTACCATGAACAAAAAAGTAGGCGTGAATGCCGGCTCTTTTACTGATGTCTGCTATCTTTTTATCATCAAAACAGAGTGCGTTTTCAATCAATTTCTCTTTATTAACGCCAATTTCCGGAATCTCTTCCTGCCTCGTATATGGAGGATTACCTACAATAGCGTCAAATTTTCTTGGATATGTAATCTCACGTTTTTCTTTTCCAAGCCCGACAGCAAGTCTTTTTATATATTTTTCCGGTAAATTAAAGCCTTTCTTACTGACAAGCAGAGCAAAAAAATCTTCTTTCAGAATATTTGGATAGTTCTTATCCACTCCAAGGTCTCTAATAGCAAGATTGATGGTAGAAAGGTGTGCCGGGAATTTGGCAATATCATTTCCCCAGAGAGTCTCCAAAATCTTTTCATGTTCCAGACGATCATTCATTATTTTTTTATGTTGATATGACCGAACAAGAAAAGTACCGGCTCCACAGGCGGGGTCAAGAATTAGATCGTCCTCATGATTTAAGCAAAATCTAAGAATTAAATCCACCACATCTGAGTTAGTAAAATATTGCCCTAAATTATGTCTCTCATCTTGAGGAATAAGCCGCTCAAAAATTCTACCTATTACATCATATCCAAGTTTAGAAAAGTCATACCTTCTCAGAACACTTATAAGCTCCTCAATCTCTTTTATTACCTCTTTTGCCTCGGGGAAAGCGACCGTATCTATAAAATCTGCAGTATAAATTGTTTCATAGTCTATATATAAAACTTCATCGAAATATATCTGAAGAACTTTCTGCAAATGTTTTCCTCTTATAAATCCTTCAGGAATATTTAGCGGGGGTAACTCTTGAGGTCTTTTAGCCTGAAGGAGATTATAGAATAGGATCTTGTTGACAAGGAGATAGGCTGTTTGTCTTGAAGCTTTGTCAATATCTTGTAGTATTCCTGAAAAACTCCAGCCCTGGTTCAAAAACCATTTAGTCAATTCCTTACGAAACGAAGAATCCTTATGGCATCTATCGTCAATAATCCTTCGATAATAAGCAGCAAGAACATTTATTTTTTCTTGTAGCCTAAAAACTAAAAATTCATCTATCGCCAGTTTTGGCTCAGGCTCCTTACCGGAACTGACAGAATAGAGTTTTTTGAGAAATTCTTTCAGACCTTTTTTAATAGGTTCGGCATAACGGGTCAGCTGAATATCATTGAGGTCTTCGAGTGTTGAAAGTGAATACTTTTCTACAATTTGTTCTTCTTCATTTTTTAGTGAATTAACTTTTTCAGTATTGAACCAGATAAGTTTTTTAAAGTTTGTGAGCGCAAAATATTTCGCTTTTCGATTCGTTGCTTTGATTCTTGCAGGTTCTTTTAAATCCTTTTCATCAAATACATCGAAATATGGAGGTTTTGCTTCAATAAGGCATAAAATTTTCTTACTTCCGGGAGATTCATAAATCACAGCATCCGGCATTTTTCTATCTTTACCAGCAGTTTCAACATCTGGCATACCTAAATCGAGATTTTCATTTTTTATTATCTCTCTCATCCAGTACATTAATATAGCAACTGCTGTTCGTTCAGTTTTATGGGATGACATATCAAAAGGACTTGAACTTTTTGCTGGTTTTACTTTTAATTCACCCACTTTACTCCTCACCAAATACTTCCATACGTAATTCTTTATCTTCTTTTAATTCCTTAATTACAATATCAACGCACCTTTTCGCAATCTCCAGAGCAGCGGCAATTCTTATAATCTTAACATCTCCAAGTCCTTTAATTTTCAGAAATTTCTTTAGCGGTTGATTTGACAATCCTTTATAAGAGCCAAATTTTGCTAAAAGTTCTTCAGCAATTTTTTCTGCGGATTTTCCCTTTATACCTGTAGAAATCAAAATCGAAAGCAGCTCCGTATCAGAAAGACTTCCGGCGCCAAGCTCTATCAGTTTGCCTCCGGCATGTTGCCAATCACCGCCCTGGTATTTTTCTTTAATATGCTGATTTTCATTATTGTCCATAAGATTCCCTGAATATTTTAAGATATTGTAATCTTCCCAAACTCCTGTAATTTTGATAGCACCAATTCTTTTATTTCTTTCAACCGCTCTTCAATTTTCGCTTCGAAACGCGTGACAATTACCGGTTGTGTATTCGATGACCGGACCAATCCCCAGCCATCTCCAAATTTAATCCGAACGCCGTCAACATCAATACATTCATAATTAGATTTAAAAAAGGTTGTCGCCTTTTTGGCAATCTCGAATTTAACTGCGTCATTTTCACACTCCAACCGCATTTCCGGAGTGGAAAAATACTTTGGTAGTGTTGCCATCTTTTCCGAAAGCGTTTCTTTTGAACGAGAGATTATTTGAGCGAATCGGGCAGCAACATAAATAGCGTCATCATAGCCAAAATAATCATCACCGAAGAAAATATGCCCGCTCATTTCACCGGCAAAAGGCAGTTTTTCTTCTTTCATTTTTTGCTTAATGAGTGAATGACCGGTTTTCCACATCAGCGGCTGTCCGCCTTTAGCGGTGATCATCTCTTCCAGCGCCTGGGAGCATTTCACATCAAAGATTACTTTTGAACCAGGATATTTGGCAAGAATTTCATCCAGGAAGAGGATCATGATGTAATCCGCCCAGATGATTTCGCCTTTATTGTCAATGACGCCAATCCGGTCAGCGTCGCCATCAAAGGAGACGCCAAAATCATAACCGCCTTTTTGCACTTCCGCAATCAGATCGGTCAGATTCTTTTTCACTGTCGGATCAGGATGGTGATTGGGAAATGTACCATCAATATCACAATATAATTCCGTGACTTCACAGCCGATTTTCCTGAAAATTTCGGGAGCCGCAAGGCAGCCGGTTGCATTTCCGCAATCCATGGCAAGTTTTACCGGACGATCCAGCTTTATCTTGGAAATTACCATTTTTTTATATTCTTCAAGAATCTCCTTCTCGCTGAATTTTCCTTCACCTTCAGCGAATTTTCCCGATTCAATAATAGTTTTGATATACTGAATATCTTTACCATATACGGCTTTCTTTTCGTAGGACAGTTTGAATCCATTCATATTCGACGGATTATGACTGCCGGTGATTTGAACCGCTCCGTCAACATCCATGATAAACATGCTGTAATAATTCACCGGCGTCGGAACAATGCCCACATCGATCACATCCACACCGGTTGAAAGTAATCCCTTCGTAAACGCCTGCTTTAATTCCGGCGTCGAAAGCCGCACATCACCGCTGATCGTGATGGTCTTTCCACCTTTTTCACGAACGTAAGTTCCAAACCCTTTTCCGAGTTGGAGGACTACGTCCTCGGGAAAATCTTCTGCAACCATACCACGAATATCATACTCTCGAAAGATATAGGGATTCATTCTTTTTTTTCTCCTTTACAACGTTATTTTTCCAAGAACGACTGGATGACCGGCTCCGGTGACATTAGGTACATTACCGGCAATTCCCCAGACTGCTGCCGCTGCCAGAACAGCAAACGCGAAGGCTTCTTTTGAATCACTTTGAATACCATAGTTATCAGACCTGTGAACCGGTATTCCGGCAAATAATTCCTTAAGATGCTTAACGATTACCGGGTTGTCGGCGCCGCCGCCACTGATAATTATTTCATCCAGCGGATAGCGATCGGCAAAAAAATGCCGGTAGTTTGCGAATATTGCTTCCGCCGTAAACCGTGTAACTGTCGCTACCAAACCCGGATAATCTGTCCGACTCAGCCAAAACTTCCCGACAATTTCATCGATCAGTCCCTTTCCAAAAATCTCACGCCCGGTGGATTTGGGCATCGGTGAACTAATATAGGGATGATTCAGCAAAAAATCTAAAATATCCTGGCGGATCGTGCCCGAGAGTGCAATCATTCCATCTTTATCAAAAGACACATCTCCACCACTCGTCATCTGTGCTGTAATGTCAATCAGGGAATTTCCGGGTCCCGTATCCAGGGCATAAATGCTATCTACACCAGTCGTATCGGAAGGAATCATAGTAAAATTGGCAATTCCGCCGATATTAAGCGTCATCAAATTTTTACGGTACCTTTTAAATACCAAAAAATCCAAAAACGGCACGAGCGGAGCGCCGGAACCACCGGCTGCTATATCTCTTACCCGAAAATCGGAAACAACCGGCACATTAAACCGTTCTGCCAGCGCCGATGCTTCGCCGATCTGTAATGTAGAATCTCTATGAATGTGCCAGACCGTTTGACCATGACTACCGATCAGATTAAAAGCATTGGCTCCCAACTTAAATTCGTCTAAAAATTGCTGAATAAGATCGGCATATATTTTAGTTATTTCAAAATTCATTTGACATATTTCGCCGGTGTTCGCTGTAGGCAATTGCAGTAAGCGGTTCTTGAAATCATCCGAATACAAATAATTTGAGTAGTGTTTCACACGCGCATCAATTTCGGAATTGCTCCTCTTAATCTCCGCCAGGCAAATATCCAAACCATCCATTGATGTTCCTGACATTAATCCCAGAACATTTAGTGTATTCTTTTTATGCAATTCCCAAATCGATATCATTGGATAACTAACAGTATTTAATTGGTGGTCTTATCAGACCTGTTTATCGGATTCTTCAAAGGCAAAGCGAATAAATCCGTCGTGTTCACTGATCAGTTCCCTTGCTTTTTCCAGGGATACATTCTTCTTGACCATCACGACCGCATCTTTGACATGTTTATCGGCTGCCAGCAGCGCTTGATAAGCATCATCATAGGACAAACCGGTGAGTGTTGCAATGATGCGCGTTCCGCGATCCACCAGTTTGGAGTTAATCGCCTGATGATCGATCATATAATTACCGTAAACCTTACCCATTTTGATCATCGCGGTGGTGGTAATCATATTCAATACCATTTTCGTTGCTGTCCCGGCTTTCATGCGGGTTGAGCCGGTAATTAATTCCGGTCCCACCAGCACTTCGATGAATACATCCACATCTTCTTCCACGCCCAGACCTTCTTTGGGGGTACAGGTGAAAAAGACGGTTTTGCAACCAAGCGACTTTGCATACTTCAATGCTCCATGCACATAGGGCGTGGTTCCGCCGGTAGCGATTCCCATCACTACATCGTTGAGTTGCAGGTTGATTGCCTTGCAGTCTTTTTTGCCATTTTCGGGATAATCTTCAGCTCCTTCTACAGCTTTCCGCAGCGCTTCCCAGCCACCGGCTATCATGCCCTGAACCATCTCCGGCGATGCCGAAAATGTCGGTGGAATTTCACTGGCGTCCAGTACTCCCAGCCTTCCACTGGTTCCGGCACCGAAATAGCGCAAATGCCCGCCATTTTTGAATGCTGCCACCACATAATCCACTGCTTTGGTAATTTCTGGTATTGCTTTCCGGACTGCCAGATGAACGGTGCCGTCCTCTTCATTTATCAAACGAATGATCTCTTCTGTGCCCAT
>JAHIOG010000287.1 GCA_018895675.1 bacterium | reverse complement strand
GCAGCCCACAGGTAATATTTCGCGTCTGTTTTCCCCAATTTCTTGTAAATAAGGTATGCACGAATATAGCCAACGGCAACTTTGTGTCGATCTTGTTCACTGAGCTTAAGGTAACTTCCTTCAAGAGCGGGGATGAGTAATTCAATGCCAAGTCGCAATATATCCGGGTTTCGGATTTTTTCGGTATTGGCATTATAAATATTGGGCCAAAGGTAGGAATCGGAATAATATTCATCGGCGAGGGACCAGAGCCGGTCACCTTTAACTACTTTATGATAGATATCCATCGCTACGGGTTCCTGAAGTTTACTCAGTTCAGGCGATTCAACAATTGCTTCAAGTTCACTTGCTTCAGGTTCGGTTTCAATAATGACCCGGGCAGTGTCTTCAGCAATAACTATGGGCGTCTCATCAGTCACTATGTCCGTTTCCGGAACGTCGGAAATGATTTCGAGCGTGACTTTTTCGGGTTCGGGCTTGTCTCTCATAGAGAAGAGGATAATCAGGATAATGATAACTACTACCGATGCTATGGAAGTGATTAATGCCCAATTCGGTTTTTTCCACTTTGGCGATACTGTTGTGAAATCCGATTCTTTCATTATGGGCGGAATATCATCAGGTTGATCCGGTTTTTCTTCGGGAATATTCGGTTTAATTGGCTTGGGTTCCTTAACTTTAGGTTCTAATTCGATTGTTGGTTCCGGTTCAATTTCCGGAACCGGTTCGGATTCCAGCGCTTTTTCTACCGGAGCGGATTCTTCCGCTTCTTTGTAAATAACAAACTCATCTTCGGATTCATAGATTCTCACCTCGGAAATACCCGATAATTGCTTTACGGCGTTGATACTGTCAAAACATTCTTGTTTATCACCGAAACCTTCGCTGGATGTTGCGATTATTTTTTCTTCATCGTTACGGAGTCGCCACCGCCATCGACCTCCTATATCCTTGTAATATTGGAATTTCGCCATTGCTGCCTCCCTATGGATAAAATGTTTATAACGTATACATTGTTTTGTAAAGTAATTAAAAAATTGTTAAATACAAAATAAATTTTAGTGAATACGGTCGGATTTGTTTGTTTAAAAATAAAAATTTATTGTTTTATTAGAAAAGTTCTGATGTTGCAATTAGTTCAAAAGGTACATATCTTGAAACCATTGTCACACTAATGCATCTAACCTGTAAAAAATGAAGGAAAGATGATGAGGAAATTGATTACAATTGTATTATTGGGACTCACAGTGTTGATTTTAAATCAAAGTCTATCCGGAGCGGAGAAATCCTGGTATTCATATCAGGAAGGAATGAAACTTGCTAAAAAAGAGCAAAAGCACATTATTATTGATTTTTACGCTGACTGGTGTTCATGGTGTAAAGTCATGGACAGGAAAACATTCTCAGACCCCGAAGTTCAGGAATTCCTGTTTGACCATTTTATTCCAATCAAACTCAATGCCGAGAGCACAACTGAAACAATTGAATTTCAAGGACAAAAATTCACTCCCCGTGAATTGGCATCTGCTTTCCGGATTACCGGTTTTCCTTCAGTCGCATTTCTTACGTCATCTTCCGAAATCATTACAGTGGTTCCCGGTTTTATAAAAAAAGATATGTTTATGAATTTGTTGCAGTATATGAATAAAGAATGTTACAAATCACAGACGCCGTTTGAAGAGTTTTTGGAAAAGGATTGTGATAATAGAAGTAGTGAGTAGTGAGATACGAGGCACAAGTATCAAGATTCCAGTATCCGAAGGAATGGTCAAAACTTTAGTTACTTGATTTTCTGATTAAACCTGTTTAGCTATTCGATTCGGAAATAGGTTTAGCGATTCAATCACTTCGGCGTCATAAATTTGTTTCATAATCACAGTGTTTATTATTAACCTGGATTATTCACCAGCAAAAATGAAAAAAGTGGATAAGTGAAAAGAGAATATCTACTTACAGAAATTGTTTATAATTCACTGATGAATAATTCACCGAACCCCGCATTCTGCGGGGGATGGCCGCCTGTCGGCGGAGTTACCCCGCAGTCCGCTGAAGAACGGACATGCGGCCGTATGGTGATTAATTCACGTGAATTAATCAGGTTAACAAAAGGAATAAGTAAAACATGGCAAACTCCATTTTTAAACGATGTCCCAATTGTAATCATGAATAGAATAGAAAGATTCCTTAATTGGTAAAAGAGGATCCAGTCCACGTGATTTCCGAAATGAATCGGAAGGTTGGAAATTAGGACTACATTACGGGTTGAAGACTCCATATTCCCGGATATCTATGGTGCAGCGATGCACGCAAACCTCAAACTGGAAATCGAAGACTACTAATATATGCTGCAATTTTACAACCTGAACTCCTGTTCCTTAAAATTATCCTTGCCTTACAATCAATTGTCCGGTATATTTACATGTCCGGTCAGGTCGGACAATGATTATTAACGGACAAGCGCAGGTGTTGAAATGAACGAGAAGGAAATATTTCGGAAATGTATCGACAACTTACAAGGTTTTAAACCGATACGCTCGGTTGCGATCCGGGAAGATTTTAAAACGTTGCGGGACAAGGAAATTGATGCCCAAATTGAGATTGAATTCAAGAATGGACATCACCGTTTCGGAGTGGAGATTAAATCGTTGCTCAAACGCCCCCTCCCGGCATATTTGTACGAGTTGTCTCGGTCAAATGATGAACCTTTGTTGGTCATGTCGGCCTATATCAATCCTTCGATTGCCGCGGATTTAAGAAGTGCGGGAATTCAATATATCGATGTTGTCGGTAATGCCTTTCTGCAGATCGGTGAATGTATCCATATCGAAGTGAAAGGAAAGAAGCCGGATCACCCGATTCGGACAGTGTCCAATTCCCTGTTTCAGCCGAAGTTAATGCAACTATTGGCGATTTTTATTATCGATCCCGCAGCCGTCAATCAAACCGTTCGGACTTTAGCGGAACGGGCCGGTCTCTCCAAGGATCGGGTATCGGTGGCTTTGCGCTTGCTGAAAGAAAAGGGTTGGTTGATTCAGTCCGGGAAATCAGAGTATCGATTGACCGGGAAACGCGAACTGTTCGATCAATGGCTGATGAACTACGGGGATCGTCTACGTCCCAAAATTTTACTGGGGACCTATAAAGCATCTCCAACAGTTTTGCAAGAATTGCCGGATTTAGTGAAAAACTATCTGCAAACAGAAAGGTATTATGCAATCGGGGGTGAATTGGGCGCTGACCTGTTAACGAATTATTATCGTGCGCGGGTTACCGATCTCTTTATCTATCCCGGGGAGATGGTAAAGATTTCTCAATATCTTAATTTACTGCCTGCCCGAGATTATAATGTTCGGTTCTTTTCACTGTTTTCGGATGATATTGTATCAGATAAAGAGAAAAAGGGATATAGGATCGTTCATCCGTTATTGATTTATGCCGAACTTCTCTATATGGGAGGAGAAAGAGAACGGGAAACAGCCAAAATGATATTTGATCAATATTTAGGGGAATTATTTGAATGACACTTGAACCGGGTTTGATCCGAGCATTACAAATATTGTCCGATTATTTCAAATCAAGAGATTACAGATTTATTCTGATTGGGGCGAATGTGCCGCTGATTCTTATCGATTTAAAGGAAGAAAATGGAAAAGGGTTTGGCATTCGACCGACAAGAGATGTGGATGTCTCGGTTGAGGTTGATAGTTGGGAAGAATACAATAAAATGAAGGCAGAACTGATTGATTTAGGTTTTATTCAAAAGAAAGATCAGCCGGATCACGGGTTTTTTTAGGATATAATGGTGGATGTTTTACCATATGGAGAGTCAATTATAGAGAATGGATTTATTAGGTGGCCTGATACGGGGCATCGTATGAATGTTCTGGGATTTGATAAATTATTTAAATACGCGAAGCCGGAATTGATAACTAAGGTATTAACTATTCCAGTCATTCCCCTGCCTTTGTTAGTATTTGCTAAAATCACATCGCATATGGATCGTCATTTAACGAAAGATTTGTTAGATATTTTGTACGTGCTGGAGCATTACGAAGAAGTATCGATCAGCGAGCGGCGCTTTGATGTTACGGGAGAACATGATTTATCGTATGAAGAAAGGGGTGCATATATATTAGGGTCGGATTTAAGAGACCTTCTTTCTCCTCGAGAGATTGAGACTGTGTTGGTATTTCTTGAGGAATTTTCAGAAGAATATTCCGAGCATGTTCAGCAATTATCACATGAAAGCGGAAAATCGGCCGAAGAAATTCTGAGTCTTTTCGGTGCATTTTTCAAGGGGTTACATTCCAAACGATGACGTGTTTACTCTACATATTAATCCTGATTGGCATTTGCCGACATTTCAGAAGAATTAATCGGGAATACCGAAAAATTGAAAGAACTCTTTTTATAGAAACCACGCTTTTTTTCCGGCATTTCCTGAACTATTGAATTCTAATCTCCTGTCTTATAACCTCTATTTTCAGGTGAATCTTTTCCGTTGCACGTAATAGTCCTGTTAATTAAATTAAGTCTCGTTTTTTGAGACACTTATAGTCGGGCGATTAGCTTCCACCTTCACTTCGTTTCGGTGGACAAGCAGCCCGGATATTTAGACTGGGGCGATTAGCTTCCACCTTCACTTCGTTTCGGTGGACAAGCAGCCCGGATTTTTAGACTGGGGCGATTAGCTTCCACCTTCACTTC
>JAHIOG010000286.1 GCA_018895675.1 bacterium | reverse complement strand
GTTTTTAGTCCGGAAATATGGATTCGAGGTACAAGACCAGGCGCTGCGATCGCTTGGAAATTCCTTCCTGTTTGTGGGGTCTTTAGTAAACGGATTGTTGGTTTCATATTATCTGATGAATGTACTCTGGGTGCATTTTCCGTTCTTCATTGTGCTTGTGGCTGGAGATATCATGGCGGGCGAGGGCGCAGCCGGAACCTTCCGTATTTTATTGACCAGACCGGTTACCCGGTTTCAAATTATTACCGCAAAATTTTTTGCGACAATTTTTTATACCTTTACGATTGTTTTTTTCCTGGGATTGTTAAGTATAGGCGCAGGCATGTTGATTGTTGGCGGTGGCGATCTTTTCGTTTTTGATAAAGGAATATTGATCCTTGCTCAAAGCGAGGCGCTTTATAGATTTCTGCTGGCATACATGCTGGCGGTTGTGGTGCAGATGGTGGTTGCCTCGCTGACATTTTTATTCTCTACAATAACCAGCAATGGAATTGGTCCTATTATCGGAACATATGCGGTTCTGGCTGTGTTTTATATTCTATCGGTGTTAAAGATCAGCGCACTTGATGTTATTCGTCCGTATCTGTTCACATCGTATTTCGATGTATTTTTTGCGCCTTTTAGCGATCCGATACCCTGGAGTGAAATTCTGCATAAAGTCGGATACTTGTTGTGCTATATTTTTGGTTTTTATATCATCAGTACGGTGATATTTTTAAGAAAAGACATTACTACATGAGAATTCGACAGAACCAAGTCCCAAAATTGTTTGTTTTTATAGTCGCGCTTGCTGCGCTTGTCAAAACTCCGATATCGGCGTCTGAATTGACAAAGCCAGACCCACAAGTAATAATCGAGAAAATACAAGCGCGGCTTGAACAAATAGATGATTACCGCGTGACCGCCCGGGTAAATGTTGACATTCCGAATTTACGCATGCCAGACAAGAAGCTGACGATCTTTTACAAAAGCCCGGATAAGCTTTCGGTGGAAACATCCGGTTTTGCCATTGTCCCTAAAATTGGGTTTTTACCATCAGTAAAAGATTTAATTACCGAAAACGTGGATGTTATCCTTAAAAACACTCTGTGTGAAGATGGAACCACGCTTTATATTCTGGATATCACTCCAAAAGAATTATCCGTGGAAACAACTGCGACCATATGGGTAAACGGTCAAAGGTGGACTGTGGAAAAAGTCTTGCTTCAGGTTAAGAATGCCGGTGAATCTGTGATGAATTTTTACTATTTACAAGTAGAAAACTTTTGGTTGCCGGAATCGACAGTTGTATATCTCAACATGGAGCACGGTATTCCACACATGAATCGTCCAACCGTAGAAAACCCGGTCGGGACAATTGATCGTCGTAGTCGAAACAGATCCGGACCGGTGAGCGGAAAGGTTTTGATAACATTTGAGGATTATCGCATCAACAAGGGGCTTGACGATTCGTTATTTGAAGATTAAAGTATTTAGGGCAGATTATTTTTACGCAAATTTTTGCTTTTATGGTATCAAATACTTAAAATCAAACAATGTTCGAAACAACGAATAAATTATAGAATAGAGAGAGATTTATGACGCGGCTGGAGCTGACAATTTTAGGAATCGTGAGAGAAAAACCGCGCCATGCCTATGATGTAGAAAAAGTGATCGTGGAAAAAGGCATTCGGGATCGTCTGAACATCGGGTTCTCCACTATTTATTCCACGTTAAAAAAAATGGAAAAGAACAGCTGGCTTGAAAGCCAGTATAAGCCACAGGAACGGCTTCCCGGACGACGCGTCTATACAATTACCCATAAAGGCAGGCAATTACTTGTGGAAGATTTAAAAAAAGCTCTATCACTACCCCAAAGGGAACAGTCGCTATTGGAAACCGGACTGAGTTTCGGGGAATATTTAAGTCAAGAGGAAATGAAAGAGGCGTTATCGCTCTACGATTCTGAACTAAGCCGGCTAATCCAGAAGAAAATCGGAGAAATAACTCATTTCAAGAATCCAGGTGTCATTGAAAGAGCTCTTTTAATGCGACCTCTTTCATTATGGCAGGCAGAACGCAAGTGGATTCGGGAGCTGTTGGCGCTTTTATAAACCAAATAACAGGAGAGAAACATGGACAAATGGATTGATTATTTATCTGCCAATCCCGTTATTACCCTGGCATTGGTTATTGTACTTATTTTATTTCTGTTTATGGTTTTCCGTAAATTGATAAAATGGGCGGTCATTTCATTTATCATCCTGGCTGTCGCAGGCGGTCTATCATATAATGAAGCCCAGAAGCAACCCCAGATCGTCAAAGATATTTTAAAAAAAGGCGAGAGTCTAAAAGAAAAAGTTTTTAAAAAGGGTGAAAAAGCAGCCGAAAAAGCCGTAGATGAATTGAAAAAAAACGTTAAAGATAAAACGAAAATAATAGATTAATAAACACAATGTTTAAAAGCATTGGTTTTTTCTCGACGGATAAATATTATTTCAAGCGTCTTCGCAGAGCGCCCAGTTAAAACAGGTGTTTATCCCGTTCCGTTTATTTTATCAATTAAGAAAAATACCAGATAGGAGAAAAAACAGTTGCCAAAATATATTGTAGAACCGTTTCGGATTAAGGTCGTCGAACCTATAAAAAAAACCACCCGAGAAGAGCGGGCTCAAATATTAAAAGCCGCCGGAAATAACGTATTTAATATACCTTCCGAGAAAGTATATATTGATTTATTAACGGACAGCGGCACCGGCGCCATGAGTGACAATCAATGGGCGGGGATGCAATTGGGCGATGAATCCTATGCTCATTGCCGGAACTGGTTTCATTTTGAAGAAACGGTGAAGAATATTACCGGCTTGAAACATGTGATTCCGACTCACCAGGGGCGGGTTGCCGAAAATCTTCTTTTTTCAACAATTCTAAAAAAGGGAATGGTTGTTCCCAATAATAATCATTTTGATACGACCCGCGCTAATATTCTGGCGAATGGCGGAATTCCACTGGACCTG
>JAHIOG010000285.1 GCA_018895675.1 bacterium | reverse complement strand
CGGTTGACATAAGCAGAACCTAATCTTACTAACCCTGAAGGGGTTAAATCAGTCCAGATATTTTTCGTCAAAATCAATACCATGTTCTATCAAAAGTTTTCGGAGTTCTTCTTCAAAACTCACTTTTCTATGATGTTCCTTCTGGTTTTTTACATATTCTATTAAATTATTCTTTGAATCTATCGAATAAGTAAAAGCAGCATACCCACTCTGCCATCTATCAAACTCAGGAAAAACATCATCTTTTTTAATCCAGACGGAACTGGCAACCTTTATATCTTTGATGAAATCCGCCAGAGCAATAGAAGGATGCAAATGGGTGGCAATATGGATATGATCTGCAACGCTATTTATTCTATAGAGGTGGCAGTTTTTATTATTTGTGATTCCCCATATATAGCGATACAGCATTTCATCATTTTCCTGAGAAAGACTTTTTTTACGTTTCTTCGTTGAGAATACAATATGGTATAAAATCTGAGTGTAAGTTGACATCTTATTAAACCCTTTCAGGGTTTGATGTTTGCACTTTTTCTCCCCTCTACGGGTTTTGCCCGTAGTTATTCATATTTAATCCTTTCAGGATTTTATCGTTCTTTCCACTCTTTACGAAATCTAAAGATATAATCTCTTTTTGTTTGTTATTGATAAATATTTCAACCATTTTTCCAGATAAACTCGGTTTTTCATCTTTTCATAAAACTTTTGACACTACCAAAATGTTTAAAACATACGATCCCACGGCGGCAGCATGACCGGTTTCTGTTTCAGCACATCCAGAACATTCTGCGGCAGGAAGTGTTTGAGAATCACCAGCCGGAACATATATTGGTCAAACCATTCGTCGGTCATGGCTAAATAACCATCATTACCGGCGTCTGGCCCCCAGCTGTTTTCCAGCAGCCATTTGGTAACTGTTCCATCGTCAGTTGTGTCGATTCCAACCAGAGACATCCCGTGAGTTGAACCGCTCTCATAGCTTAAGATTCGCTCTTTCTTGGTCATGTTAAATGATACGCCATAAACGGATTCGTAGTCGTACAGATCAACTGCTAATAATCCCTTTTCACGATCCAGGTGCTTGCCGACATCACAGGAAAAATACATCGGTTCATCGGCGAGAATAGATTGTTTAGCGAATTTTTTGATTTCTTTAGCCGGTAGATTGATAAAAGTCCAGTTCTGGCTGTCCCAGCGGTTGCGGTCGTATTCAATTTCATAGAGTTTGAAATATTCGCGGGATGGATCATCCATCAGCATAACGTAATCGCCCAACGGCGTTTCGACAACTTCGTTATAAAATTCCAGGGGTGTATAGGTTTTGCCTACAATGAGGCTGTCATTGGCGTCGGTGTAGCGCCAGGTAAATCCCGTCGTCGGTGTTCCCAGGGATATTATCAAAATACGGTAAATATCGGATAGCATCTCAAGCTTCTTTTTCCGTATATATTTTTCGCTTTTGCCACGGGCGTGCCACTCACGGATTTGCATTCCCTGTGAGCGGATTTTCCGGCGAACGAGCCGCCGCATCATCGATGTGTTTTCGCTGTTATAGGATTCGGGCATAACATCTTTGGGAACCAGCCCATATTTTTCAACGAGACTGGGCATCATATTCCATACGCCGCCATCACCGACGGGGCGCTTAAACAACCACTGTACTTCCCGGTCATCAATATCCTTGTCCCGGGTGCGAATCACGGCTTCGAGAAAGAGGTTTGATTTTTCCAGCTGATCCCAGAAGAAAAGATAATTCTGAGAGAATTCGAATTCTTTTAAATTGTATTTTTCAACGACTTTCGGACGAATTACGTTCAGAGCGGTGAATAACCAGCATCTGCCGGAGGATTTCTGATCAGTGATGGGTGAAATGGGGATTTTATAAGCAAAATGATGATCGACTTCAGTCAGGATACTGCGATTCAGGGCGAGCTGCTTGATGTCATTGTTAGAAACTGCATTTTGCATTGCCCTGGTATAGGAGTCCATTTGGACGGATGATTGAATTTTTTCCAGCATTTCGTTGGATATAAATCCTGATTGTGCCTGGCACAATGTTAAAATAAACGGGGTAACAAGGAAAAGGCGGATACTTTGTTTGATGCTGATATTCATTGATTCGACCTCTTTAATTTTTTGTGAATATTTCCCAGAGCCGGCGGCTGGCTTTCTGGCTCTCATTGATAATGATTTGTTCGTCCAACGTCAGAAATGTATGGTTGTTGTAAATAAATCTGCCCTTCGTCATCACCATTTGTGCCGGTACGTCCTGAATTCCGAATAGGAGATGTTGCAGATAATTATCAGTTTGAAATGGCGTTACGGGAATATAATCAAAAACGACGATATCGGCGTTGGCGCCTTTTTCCAGGATACCTGGCTTTCCCGTGAAATAACGTCCGGCGAAATCACTGTTTGTTTGGAGCTGCGTTTCAAGAAATGATAACAAAGGGACATTTTCCACACCTGATTGACGATAGTGGTTGTACTCAAACCTAAGCGATTCCAGAATGTTTGAACTGTAGCCGGAGGTACCGATTCCTATTTCCAGCTTTTCGGAAGCAGGCAATGGGATAGAGTCTGTCGGATAATGGATATTCGAATTTGGCGTCTGCACAGTAACAGCTTCATTTTTGATGATTTGATCTATTTCGTCTTTGTCCAACCTGGCGCCGCCAACCAACAGAGACTTCGGGTTGATTAAATCGAAAGACCGGAGCCGCTCAACGGGTCCTGTATAGTTAAGACCTTTACAATAGTGAATATCGTGTTCTGATCCGAGATGAATATGAATGCCGGCATTGTCATCTGTTTTACCGGAAAGCAAAGTCAGAGATTTTTCTGAAAGACTGCTGTTTGCCCGTATTCCGATCATGCCGCGCAGACAGGCATCCTGTTTGTGATTTTCGATGAAATCCAGGTTTTCGTCAACAGAACGAATAAAGATATCTTCTCCGTTTCGTTCTGATATTTCATAACTGAGGACGGCTTCAATTTCCGCACGCTTTATTACGGAGGCAATTTTTTCCAGGGTACCGCTAACAAAAACAGGTGACGAATGCAGATCGAAAATAGTGGTCACGCCCGCCCGGATGGAGTTAAGAACACCGACCGCCGCCGACAATTGAACAATTTCATCATCCAGACATTTGTCAAATTTCCACCAGAATTGTTCAAAATGCTTCTGTACATCTGTGTTGGGTAAAAAGGATTGTAATCCCATGGCAAGCGTTCGGTAGAAATGGTGATGGAGATTGATCATACCCGGAAAGATAACCCGCCCCATAGTGTCATATACTTCCAGATCAACTGCTTTAGGAATCTTGTTAAATACAGATTCTTCGCTGCCGACCGCAACGATTTTTCCCTTTGATACAAATGCCGCACCGTCTTCGAAAACAGAGCCTTTACCATCGAACAGGGGTCCACCGTAAATGGCAACCGGTTTTGAAACGGCAGTTTCCGGAGACGTATTACTTATATTGGCAATTGTATCTTTCACATTGATCCTTGTGCAATTGTCGGTTAAAATAAATGTTTTTGAATCTTATTAAACAGTTTGATAAGCACACCATGACTGAAAGATAATTTCTGAAACTTGTTCAAGCAATTCAATAAAATCGGGAAAGTTATTGTATTTGCCGGAGAAAAATTGATAGCGAAATATTAGGAATAAACCCCTATAATTAGAAAATTACTCGATCAATTTCACGGTTTTCATCAATATCGGTATGAATCTGACAATGTTCGGTGGGTTCGGTGCCTTTGATGAAAAGCTCGGTTTCAATCGGGCAAAATTCAGATGGCAGTAGTTTGGTTTCTTTACAAATTTTGACCATGATGATACCTTCCGGCCTCCGGAAGGATTTATCTTTCCAACCCATCTCTTTATGGGAGTCACGCATGAAGCGCGCCCAGATCGGCAGCGCGGCTTTGGCGCCGGTTTCGTTCTGTCCCAGTGAAACCATCGGATTATCGACGCCCACATACACACCTGCAACAAGATAGGGAGTGTAGCCCACAAACCAGGCATCGCTACATTCGTTGGTTGTGCCCGTTTTCCCTCCGGCGGCATTTCGGAAATCATATTTCCAGCGGGCGCTTCCACCGGTGCCATGATTTATGTTTGTTTCCAGCATATTGGTGATAAGAAAAGCCGTTTCTTCACTGAAAGTATATTCCTGACGTGGTGAATAGCTGGCAATGATATTTTCGTAGCGATCTACAATCTTTAAAATTGCGATCGGTTCGACCCAGACCCCGTGATTTGCAAATATGCCGTATGCGGATGTGATTTCCTGGGGAATAACCACCGCCGAACCAAGAGCGATTGCATCTACGGCAGGAATGTACGTTGATATATGCATGCGCCGGGCGGTTTCCACCACCGATTTAGGAGATATTAATTCCTGTACAACGCGTGCGGCAACCAGATTATAGGATTTTCTTATCCCTTCCCGGAAAGTTGTCAGACCACCGGTGGAGTAATCAAAATTATGTGGAACCCAGCGTTTGCCCTTTTCCTGATAAACGACAATCGGCTGGTTCAGCAGTTGGGTAGTTACAGGAAAACCATTATCAATTGCCGTTGCATAGACGATTGGTTTAAACACCGAGCCTGGTTGACGTTTTGCCTGCGTGGCGCGATTAAATTCGGACTCATTAAAATCACGACCACCGATCATAGCCATAATTTGACCGGTGGAGGGCTCGATTGCGATCAGAGCGCCCTGCACAACCAGAGAATATCTTAAAGAGTTATTTAATGGCGCTTCACCTCTTATCATTGCCTGAACCTGCTCAACCGAAAGAGTGGAATCGCTGATGATTGCTTCGATTTCCTGCGGATTGGATAACAAGCGTTTATTAAGGATATCCTGCTGGACTTTCAGGTGTCTTTGAAATGCCGTATCCGCAGCCGCCTGCACTTTTGTGTTCAGTGTGGTATATATTGATAATCCGTCACGGTAAATATCGACATCCAGTTTTTCATCCTCTCTTTGCAACCATCTACGAACATGTTCAACGAAGTAGGGTGCAATCGCCGGTGGCGGGTCGGGGCGGAGAACCTGGATAGGAGCATTACGATGAAGGGCATACTCTTCCCGGGAAAGATAACCGTGCTCCATCATACGGTACAGGACCAGGTTGCGTCGTTGAAATGCGCTGACGGGTCGCTGGATCGGAGAATAGCGCTTGGAATTTTGGATAACACCAGCTAATAGCGCGCATTCATCGGTGGTCAGCTCTTCCGAAGATTTATTGAAGTATCGTTTTGCCGCCGACTGAATCCCGTAAGCACCGCTTCCCATCCAGCTGTGGTTGATGTACATTTCGATGATTTCACTTTTGCTGTACATTCGTTCGATTTGAAGGGCTGTCAGCAGTTCTTTGATTTTGCGAGAAATTGTTTTATCGAAACCAATAGATTCGTATAGAATACGCGCCAGCTGCTGTGTCAGCGTACTCGCACCCTGCTGTTTACTGAGAGTTGTGATATTAATAACAATTGCCCGGGTGAAATCCCGCAGACTGAGTCCCCAGTGATCCATGAACCGGGAATCTTCAATGGCAATGACAGCATCAATCATTGGCTGAGGGATTTTAGCGGATGTAACATATATTCTACGTTGAGTATATAATTCCTGTAGAACCACACCGTCCGCCGAGAAAATTCGTGTAATTAACTCGGGATCGATATTTTGTAGCTGCTCAATTGACGGCAAGTCTTTGGAAAAGTAGGATAAAGAGCCTAAAACAATAAATGATCCGACAACATAGATGACCAGAACGTACAATAATGCCGCCTGCCACCTGAGAATTTTTGTGTGTCTGTCCGCGCGTCCCATATTAGTTTGAATATTACGATTTTTCCACTATTTATACAACGTTCATGAGTGAAACAGGATATTTACCAATGATATTGTACGGAGTATAATGAATTATGTTTCGGATGTTACAATCTTGCGTATAAGCGCTGACATGAATTTCGAATAGGGTTTTCTAATTTCATCGGCGACCGACTGAACTTCCCGGTGAGTCAGCGGCGTCGCGCTGATACCGGCGGCAAGGTTAGTTACGAGACTGATTCCAAGGATATTCATTTTTAAGTATGCGCCTATTATTACTTCCGGAACCGTAGACATGCCCACAACATCGGCTCCCAGGTCGTGAATGAGTTGCACTTCGGCATGCGTCTCATAACTGGGCCCGGTAGTCCAGCAGTAAATGCCCTGGTGCAACTTGATTTTCAGATCATTGGCAACGTTTTTAGCGATTACGGCGAGCTGTTCCGAAAACGGTTGTTCGGGAACCAATTTGGGTGGTAATACCTCAAGTTGGGTAAAATTGATGAAGTCGTTCAGTAGAACGAAATCTCCCGGTTTCAGTGAGGGATTCATTCCGCCGGCTGCGTTGGTCAACACCAGGTTTTTAATGCCTAATCGAGACAGGAGCTGGACGTAGAAGGTAATTTCAGCAAAGGATTTCCCTTCATAATAATGGGACCTGCCCTGAATCACGATTACATCGGCGTCCTGGATGCTGCCGAAGATCATCTTCCCGTCGTGCCCGACAACGGTGAGTTGTGGAAAATGGGGAATTTCGCGATTGTTGAGAACAACGGTTGGAGTCACTTTATTGGCAAAATAGCCCAGACCGGAACCTAATACAATGGCGGTTGAGGGTGTCTTAAATATTTTTGACAGGATATACTCTTCGGCTTCAACCAGTTGATTTTCAGGCGCTAAAATATCATTCATTATGCTTGCTTCCATTGTGGTCGCAAGTTATTCACAATCTGCGAATGAGGCAATAGAGAAATTTATACACATTCTCTTAATTACATCATCACATACCAATTATTCCGGAGTAGAACAGGTTCTCCGAAATCGGGTTTAGGATAATTATCTTCCGTTCATTAAATTTTAAACAAGAGTTCCAATGATATGTAAGGAGAAGTACAATATGAGAAAAAACGGCGTTCATAAGATTCTCTGCCTGGTGACAATAATATTTACTCTTATTAACATCAGTCCTGCAGAAAACGCAACAGCAGTTAAATTGGGCGTCGAGGTATTACTGGAAGAAAAGCTCGATCTTGTTAAAGGAAAGCGAGTGGGTTTGATCACTAATCCTACCGGCGTGAGCTCGCACCTTGAATCTACAATCGATCTGCTGTGCAATCATCCCGATGTTGAGCTGGTTGCTCTCTTCGGACCGGAACACGGCGTTCGGGGCGATGTGATGGCGGGAGAGAAAATCGGCAATTTCATTGATAAAAAGACAGGTGTGCCGGTATACAGTCTTTACGGAAAAACACGCAAGCCGACGCCGGAGATGCTCAAAGACGTTGATGTTCTGATCTACGATATTCAGGATATTGGTTCCCGCGCTTATACCTACATTTACAGCATGGCGATGGGTATGGAAGCCGCCGCCGAGCAGGGCAAAGCCTTCATCGTTCTGGACAGACCCAATCCGCTGGGCGGGAATCTGATTGAAGGACCGGTGCTTGACCCCGAATTTAAATCTTTTATAGGTCTTTATCCGATTCCCTTTGTATATGGCATGACCGTTGGTGAATTGGCGCAGCTGTTCAATAAGGAATTTGGGATTAATGTTGATCTTAGCGTCGTTCCGCTCAAGGGTTGGGAACGCAGCATGACTTTTGAAGACACCGGTCTCGAATGGGTTATCACCTCACCTCACATTCCCCATGGAAAAACCGCTTTATTCTGTGCCGCGACAGGTTGTATCGGGGAATTGCATACGATTGATATCGGTGTCGGTTATACCCTTCCTTTTGAATTGGTAGGAGAAGAATGGATCAACGCCGATGAATTTGCGAAGGAACTGAACAGTTATTATCTACCCGGTGTGGAATTTCGTCCTTTACATTACCGGCCCTATTATTTCACCCGTCAAAACGCGGAACTGCAGGGAGTTCAAATCCATATTACGGATATCGAAGCCTTTCAGCCCATGCGTACGCAAATCTATATTTTATCGGCAATCAGAAAATTATATCCCAACCAGAAAATATTTGGAACCAATCGGACCGGCATGTTTGACAAAGCCATGGGCACCGATCAGGTTCGAAATGATATCCGGAAAGGAAAAGTCCCGGAGAAAATCATTAAAAGCTGGCAAGAGGATTTGAAATCCTTTATGAAAATCCGGGAAAAATATCTATTGTATAAATAATCCGACAATAGACCAGAGAAGATTAATACTATGCCAACAACTGTCGGCAATTAGCCTGCTCAGGTAAAGCCACCACTCCCGCAACCGGCGCCGCCGCTGAAAGATGAAACGCGTCCGGTCAAGACCGATGGGGCAGACATTCTCCGAACCGATTGATGTTCACCGCATTCGGGACATTCAATATCTGAATCCGGTGTCGAACTGGAAGTTACCAGTTCTTCGTAGATCCTGCCGCAATGTTTACATTCATAATCGAATACTGGCATTAAAAATCCTTGTTGTTACATTTAACGTTACCCGGCACTTTGATTATTTTTTACAGTGGGGGTTACAAATAAAAATCAATTTATATGAAAGTCGTCCACGAATTTTACAAATATAACATTGACAGGAATGTACTTTCATTATTATTTGTGATGCTAAATCATGGATGTTATTTTGAAACAGGGCAATGCTCTCTTAACTAATTGAGACGGACCTGCAATTAGTCCATAAGGGATAAATGGATCCGCTGTGTTATATCGTATTGTATCAGATTGGCGATTGACTGTTATCCCGCCGGCGTTGCGGACGATCAAGTCCCCGGCGCAAATATCCCAATCGTTCTTGGGTTTCAAGCTGACAAACAGATCACCGTGCGCTGCTGCTATATGCGCCAGTTTATATGCCACACTGCCGCAAACAACCCGTTTTTTAAATAAATCCTGATACTGTTTCCAGAGCCCGGCTCTGGTTTCCGAGCGGCTTACGTAAATCGTGGACTCGTTCAGTTGCTGTTTTGTGCTACAGGAAATGACAGACCCGTTTAGTTGGGAAGGCTGATCTTTTACGGCGCTGAACAGTTCTTCCGTGACCGGATTGTAAATAATGCCGATAACGGGCCTAGTGTCATCAACCAGCGCAATGGAAAATTTTCGGAACAGAATACCCGGCGGATCGGGCATACGAGCCAGTTCAGCATGGGGGTGGATGTTGCCGATGTAAACAACGATGCCTATCCGGATATCATTTCGATGGATATGCTTCCTTATGACCCCTATATGATTCGCCGGTCGCCCTCCGAAGACGACTATACCACTTTTCAGCAGAAGCTTGCCTATGGATATGCTCCGCAGTATGCGCGCAACAACCTGCAATACAACAGGGGGAACGGAAAATTCAGTGAGCTGGGCCAGTATGCAGGCGTGCATGCCACCGACTGGAGTTGGGCTTCTTTG
>JAHIOG010000284.1 GCA_018895675.1 bacterium | reverse complement strand
GATGAACTCAGACTGACTTGAAAAAAACGATACACATTCTATCTAAAGGAAACAGCATGCTCCCGATGATTCAGCCGGGAGCAGCGCTGTCTATAGAGCCCGGGAGTTTTACGGAACAGGAGCCCAAAGCCGGTGAGATTATCGCTTTCCGGCGAGGTGAGGGGCTGGTCTGCCACCGATTTTACGGGACCATCCGGATGGGCCGGCAACGCTATGGGATTGAGAAAGGGGACCGCAACCGGATTGCCGGACTGTTTCGCTTGGAGGATTACATCGGGCGCCTGGTTGCGGTGGATACAACTGCTGCCGCTGAACTATTCCGAACCGTCAAAAAACCCTCTGTATTTATCCTTATTGGGGGATTGATCCGGGAACGTATGGACTGGATTCGCCGGAAATCGTCCAAAAGCTAACCCGATTACATTTTTTAAAAACTTTTCTTTTCCTCTTAAATTTTACTGTTTATATTAGGTCAATGACTGATTCTAAAATCAAATTATTGACTCTATGCCGAACTATCAGCGGAATTTCTGTTAAAAAAAAGGACACTTCTCAGAGTGAGCCGGTGGATAGTCGTGGCTTATTTGATCTGCTGCAGTACCATCAGGTAGTGGCCCTGGCTTATTATTTCCGGGAGCAGCTGGCCGATGCCGGAGTGCACTTTGATCCGCAGACACTGGCTGACTTAAAAAGCTATACCCTGCTGAATATCAGCCGGGTGATGGTCTATGAGCATTACCTGCAGCACCTGAACGATCTGATGCAGACCCACTCAGTTGACTACCGTCTTTTTAAGGGCATTGTGACAGCCAAATCGGTTTATGCGGCGGACTACCTGCGCTCCTTTGGGGATGTGGATATTCTTATTTGTCCCGCTAATCTGAAAAAGGTGGAAGCCCTTTTAGAAGAAGACGGCTTTACACCTGCCGATGATCTCTACCGGGTTTTCCCCAAAGGAATCATTCAAAAATATTCCTTTGCTCAGCACTTTATCCGTAGCGAACCGAGCAACGTGGCCGTGGACCTGCACATGAATATGAGTAGTCGCCTGCATCCCTTTCAGTTTGATTCCGCGGACTTCTGGAATAACAGCAGTAGTTTTAGTTTGGACGGTCACGAGTTTCAGACGTTTGATCCGGAACACCAGGCGGTTTATGCCATTTACCATGCCTTTAAGCATTACTTTTTCAAGCTAATTTGGTTTATCGACGCTTTTCTATTGCTGGACAGGCCTGATCTGGACCAGGCAAAATTTCAGGCACTGATTAAAAAATATAAACTATCGAAGTTACTTGATTATTACGCATCAATCACCCGGGAGCTGTTCGGGTGTCTCCCGGCAGTGATTAACGACTACCGGCTTGACAGTCGGGGAGAACACCGCCTGATCAACAGCCGGACGATTTTGTCCGGATTTTTACCCTACTCACCGTCCAGGGCAAGGCTGCTGCTGCCCATGTATTATATGAAAGGTCTGTTCTCACGGTTTGGTTTTCTGTGGCGGCAACTTTTTCCACCCATAGAAACCGTCCGGGATTTTTATGTGGGAAACAATTCCGGAAAAGGTGTTCTGAGTTATATTAAATTACGCGGCAAGGCCATCATAGACCTCTGCTTAAATAAAACCAAAGAGGAATACTCAAGTTGAAGTTCAAGCATTGTGACAATGTCGACTGGAAAGAATTTGAAAACGAGAGTGTACTCCTTAACCTCTTGACCGGATACTATTTTCGCCTGAACCAGGTGGGCACCTTTATATGGCCCCTGATTAATAAGGAGAATAATCTCGGCGATATTGTCAATCGTGTGGTGGACCAGTTTGATGTGTCCCAACGGCAGGCCAAAGCCGATATTAACAGCTTTATCGAACAGTTGATTGCGGAACAGCTAATCCAAAAATCCTGAATGCCGATGCCAACTGACTATACTTTTACTGAAGAAATAATCTTTTTAGATTTCCGGATTCGCTGGCACTCCAATCAGCAGCTGCCCATCGATATTCTACATGAACAGTTTCTCTATAGCAGCCAACCGGTTTCCGGGAAAGTTCGGGACAGATTTGATTTTTTTATTAACATGGTTGAGGATGCCGATGCCGATGCCTCCTGGAATACAGCCCTCCAGCACCGCTACGATTCCGAGGGAAAATGCCTGTACTTGAGTTATCTGAATGAGGCGATCAGGGTCAGGGTGAATTACGCAGAAAAATCAGTAACAGCTACTATCATGGAACGGGCCCTGGCATACAGGGCAGCGTTGGGCAACTGGGTGCTCACCATTCCCCTGAGCGAACTGCTGAAACTGCACGGCATCTACCTGATGCATGCGGCCTGTCTGGTGCGTGAGGGAAAAGGGATCCTTTTTGCAGGGCGCTCGGGAGTTGGGAAAACAACCTTGACTATAGGATTGTTGGTAATGGGATGGCAAATGGTGTCTGATGATGAAGTATTTCTGGTTTCAAATCCCCAGCTGCTTGCTTATGGAGGACCTGAGCAATCAAAAGTGAGCTGGCAAAGCTGGAAGCGCTTTAGTTATTATCTCGGGGAACAATCTCGATTCAATGGAAAAAAAATCGTTCATCTGGGTGATTATTTTCCTGGTCAGGTTTTAGACCGACATAAAGTATTTGCCATCTGTTTTGTTGAACAATCAGACCGGACAAAAATCACTGCTATTGATCCGCTTACATGTTATCAACAGCTACTATCAGTCGCATTTTTAACTTCAGAGCCCAACTTGACCCGGCGTAACAGTGACTTTTTGTATGAGATCAGTCAACAAATACCTGTCTACCGTCTTGGGGTTGGTTTAGATATCAAAGCCTTGCATACGACCTTAATAGATACGGTTTTATCTGGAAATTAATAGAATAAAACTGCAATACCTTCCGGGACTAACAAGACAAAAAAATCAGATTTATCAATGAAATCTTATTTAGGCAGCCAGCGATTTTGTCAATTACACCTATATTTATTACCAGACATAATATTTCTTTGACTATTTAAACTATCAATCTGATTGCTTAGGCATGGTAGACATATAGTGATGGAAGGTACTTTTTCAGCTGGCTTTTTGAAGATTTTCGAGAAGTTTAAAGTTGATTGAAGAGATGTGTAAAAGAAGGAACACCTTGAACGGTCTGCAATATCCTAATTGAAAAGATACCGGATTAAGCAATGAATAAAGTCTTTAAAGTGACCATAACGAATAGCAGAAAAGATTATTATATTTTTTGCATAGTGTGAGCCAGGTTATATGGGCACATTTTTCTTGAATATTTCATTGCGAAAGTACTATAAATTTTTTAATATTCGGTAACGAGCAAAAGATTGAAAGTGGAATCGGTTAGACAGCAATATTTTTAGATAGATTTCGCATAAATTCATGAGCAAAAAAGAAACATTTTACTTAAAACAGCGAATATCTACGAAGTGTTCGATAGATCTGATTAATCCAGTGAGATATATCACCGGGTTTATTTTAAAATAAGTAGAAATTGTAAGTTTCTGCTCTTTTGCCTGTTCAGCTCCTGTGACTGACCGGGCGAAGCCATGTCCAGGAGAAATTGAAAATTGGAAATGGAAGATGAGCGCTGTAGCATCTGTTCCGGAATTAGAATAAGACGATAAAAATTAATGAATTCCCAAAACAAGCAATCTGAAAACCAACTCATCGACGTCCTTGATGTAATTACGCGATGGTTAGAATTGCGG
>JAHIOG010000283.1 GCA_018895675.1 bacterium | reverse complement strand
TTCAGCGGATAAATATTATTCCTATTCATTTAGCAGTGGTTGCTTGCTTTCCTAATAAAACCTTTTTTACACCGGAGCTAAATATGGCTGGTGGTGTTTACTTTTACAAACGCAATTTATGGCTGAGCGAACAATGGCAGAAAAATTTCCCCGATCTTAATTATACTTATGAATATGGGTTCAATAACTATGCTGAAGTCCATAGAGGAAGAGTCTATGGAGCACGAGTAGGACTTGGTGGATATATTGCTTTGTCAAAATATATAAAACTAAATTTAATGGGGAAATATCATCACATTATTCAGATTGGCAGAGAGGAAAACTATGATGACTTTCCAATGGACAGTTTTTTTGAGTTTTCTGCAGGAGTATCGTTTTTTTATTAACAGGACTTCCATTTTTTCAATTTTATATGAAAGTGCAAGCCTTAATAAGATGAGTAAGTTTTTAAAACCAGGAGAAAAGAATTGATAAGGAAATTATGTGCCCTTTTCGTGCTAACCATCTTAATGACTACCGTATTAAGCAATTTGGTGATAGCTCAGCCTGTTGGTTCCCGGGTAGTTGCCATACAGTATCAATATGTTAATCCCATTGGTAGTTTGTCAAATTGGTTTAAACCAGCTTCAACATTTAGTCTATCAGTTGGAAAGCAGACCAGCGAGCGTTGGGCATGGAAAGTCAAATCTGAAATAATCCAATATCGTAAAGAAAACAGAGAAGAACTCTACCATAGGGACCTAGATTTGGAACTGGCTATTTATGGTGCATCTGCTCAAGCTTCTTACAATCTAATCAAAACTGCATCTATATTTCAGCCGTTTTTAACTGGTGGCGCTGGTGTATACCGCTGGTTTGGTCATCGAGGCGCTTATCAATTAAGTGAGGTATTAGTACCAAAAAGAGATCAAGATGACTGGAGTTGGGGATTTAATTTCGGTGCGGGACTAAACATTTTTGTTATCCGCAATCTGGCTATAACACTGGAGAGTAGTTACCAAATCATAATTGGAGAACTCTGGCCGGCGCTGGCATTACGGCTGGAAAATGTCAGTGGTTTCCAGAGTTTAAATGGGACAATTGGGTTAATGATCTTTTTTTAAGCATTTGGTTGAAAATTATAAAGGAGAGGAGATGATAGAAAGGTAAGATTAATTAGTCGTTAAGGTAAAAAAGTAGAAACAGCAAACGATGGCCAAGGAAAAAATCAATAGTTGCTTCTGCAAATTAACAAGAAGGAGAAATTATTATGATAAGGCAAACCAAGTTTTTGTCTTTAATGCTGTTATTACCGCTTTTAATAGCAGTACTTAATACCCCTTTGGTAGCAGGATGGAAGTACTATGGTACCATTCCCGACAGCACAATAGCTCCAGGGAGCTTTGGTGAAGAAACCCCGGGCTATATGGATATTGATTCTGAAGGGAATCTCTGGGCAATCTGCTACATGGCAAAGAAACTGTATAAAATTACTAATCCTGCCGGAGTTTTTGAGATTATTCCCATTTCAACTCCGAACTGGCAAAGCGGCAGCGGACCTTCCGGGATTTTATGCGATAAGCAGGGGAACGTTTATGTAACTTATGATGATGCCGGTATGACAACTCAGGGAATATACCAATATTCTCTCGATGGAACTGAAGTTGGTATGTATACTTTACCTTTCCGCCCCGGTCCAATCGATATTGATGCAACAGGTAATATCTATGTCGGTCAAAAGACAGGTAAAAAATTGGTAATTATCACTTCTCTTGATCCTCTTACTTATACTGAGTCTGATACCACTACGGCAAATCTATTCCGTGGACTTAAGACTAATGCTGCCGGAGATACGGTTTATACTTATGGAGACTCGTACGCTCTTGAACTGTGGGTTGGCACCTCTCCTGATGCCGCTACTTATACCAAAACCACACTGGATGAATTGTCTCAGCTTAGCTATTATATTGGCAAAGGACTCGAATATGACGGGAAGTATCTCTATGGCGCATTGACCGATCATTCGGCTATCTATATCTATAACAAGGAGGGATTGATAGCAGACGTTATTGGAAAATTCGGTGAGGCGGCTGGCGACAGCACAGGATTTGATCGACCCGGTCAGGTTGCAATAAGTAACGACGGCAATCTCATGTTTATTGGAGATCAGGTTAATTCCCGGATCCAGGTCTACCAATGGGTAGATGAAGTAGTACCAAAAAAATGGGAGTACTATGCTTCTATTCCGGATACTTCAGTTGCTCCCGGTAATTTTGGTGGAGCTGGTCCGGCGTATATGGATGTAGATTCTGAGGGAAATCTCTGGGTCGTAGGTTATGGTGGGAAGACACTTAATAAAGTAGTTAATCCAACAGGAACTTTCGAGATTGTTCCAATTTCAACTCCCAGCTGGCAGACCGGTAGCGGACCTTCTGGAATTGCATGTGATGATGCCGGTAATGTTTATGCAACCTACGATGATGCCGGTATGACAACTCAGGGAATTTATAAATATTCTCTTGACGGGACTGAAGTTAGTATGTATGCTTTACCTTTCCGCCCAGGCCCAATCGATATTGACGCAGCAGGCAACATCTATGTTGGTCAGAAGACGGGTAAAAAGCTGGTAATTATCACTTCTCTTGATCCTCTTACTTATACTGAGTCGGATACTATTACAGCGCATCTGTTTCGTGGACTTAAGACTAATGCCGCCGGAGATACAGTTTATACTTATGGAGACACCTATGCGCTGGAAAGATGGATAGGTACACCGCCTAATGCCGATACCTATAACAAGACCACATTAGATGAACTATCCTTTGTCGCATGGTCATCCGGTAAAGGACTTGGATACGACGGTAAGTATCTCTATGGTGCTGTGACCAACCACGAAGTTGTTTATATTTACGACCAACAGGGGCTAATAACCGATGTTATTGGTATGCTAAATGAAATAGTAAGTGATAATACGGGTTTTAATCATCCCGGTGAGGTTGCAATAAGCGCAGACAGAAAATACATGTTCGTAAGTGATCAGGGTAATGATAGGATTCAGATTTATACCTGTAAAGAGGAACAGGTAGGCATAGAACCATTTACCGGTACAAAGAGAATGCCAGACAGATTTGTCCTATTTCAGAACTATCCCAATCCATTTAATCCCAGTACTACTATTAGCTACCGCATATCTAAAACTACACTAACCAAAATCAATATCTATAACTTATTCGGACAGGAAGTGAAAACTTTAGTTAATGAAGAACAACAACCGGGCGAGTATAAATTGATCTGGGACGGAATAGATAATTCGGGTAGAATGCTGTCAAGCGGTGTGTACATTTACCAGTTACAGGCTGGAGATTTTCTACAGACGAAGAAGATGGTACTGATCAAATAGGTCTTAGATAAACGAGGGCATCAATATTTTATTTTGTGTAAATGAATTGTAAAATGGTTTTTAAAAATATCCCTTTAGGACAATACATCTTTACCCCCTTATAATATCTCTATAAAATTCTCTAAGGCTATTTTGAAATAAAAAAGCCACCTTTCTTGATTATTAAGATTTTTATAAAATCAACAAACTATCCGGGTGGCTTTTTTTATTAGCCTATTTAAAGTTTAGTTCATATGACCATAGGATGCTTATCTTTAAACCATGCAGA
>JAHIOG010000282.1 GCA_018895675.1 bacterium | reverse complement strand
AGAAAAATCTGGAACAGATACTTAGACTGCTACCAAAAAATCAATCTTCGATTTGTCAAATATACATGTCCAGGCTTCCAGCCACTGCGCAGATTACTCTTATAAAAACCCGAACTTTTAATAACAATCTCCTCATCATTCAAAAGTAAAGGCTCTTTTTTTGTACTTGTTACCATAGTTGTCTCAAAACCTTCACACGGCGAAAAATATCAACTTTGCGAAAGATATCAAATAGAACTTCACAGCATATACCTGAATCCTTCTCTAACATCGAAGTGAACTTTCGCAAAGTTTCCATCCCAACTACCATGTCCCGGCCTCCACCCACTGCGCAGATTACTCTTATAAAAACCCGGACTGGTAAGGACAACTTCTTCATTGTTATTAAAGTGAGGTTTATTTTTCATTTTAAATTTTTAGGCTAATCTCCGTTATTCTTTTTCGTATTTCTCTACATCCGTTCTTTTCAGCCCCGATAATTCACTCAGGTATATTTAATTTAATGCAAGTATATAAAAAATCACCATGTTAGAAATAATTATTACAGTTATTTTTCAAAAGACGTGAATTATTTCCCTTCGGCGGGATTAACCCTACTATTCATGGATTCATGAATAGATCGGGTTAGAAATCCTCCCAGGGTGTTTTAAACTTAGGTGTTTTGCCCAGGGTCTGCCAACCCTTACGTGCAATCCTGACCTTCCCGTTTCTAAAAACATCTATGTAATCTCTTCTTCCCATCGAATCCAGGATAGACCTCAGGTAATCCAAGCGTAATCCCATTGCATTACTTATTTTTACGGTGCTACTTTCACCACCCTCCTCGTCAATTATTTTCAATATTTTCTTTTCATCAGGCGTTGGCATTTTCTACTTCTCCTATACTGATTGCATTTATCTGTCTATTTTACTTTGCGTTTATTTGATGATTCCCGACCGATACTCTTCTGGTATAATTCCAGATATTCTTCACCTTCCTCTTTTGGTTTGGAGCGTACCTTGGAATGAATATCTTCTTTTCTTATTATAGTTCCATCCCATAGGCGTACACCATCCTTACTCTCTTTTTTATTTTTAATATCTGAAGCCTCACTTTCCCTACAATATAGCGCCTTATAGTCAAATTCCGTACCGGTTGCATGTTTGATATATGAGTATTCTCCTGTGGAATGCTTTATAGGGTCATATTTCTTCTTTTTTTTCTTCAAATCATCCCAATCTAGCCCTGTTGAATGTCTCACCTTTACCCCTTTACCTGTAGAATACTTTATACTCATTCTTTTCCTTTCATCAAAGCCATTGTATTAATCCTTTTTCCTCAAAAACTTTTTCTCCTTTGGCAGTGAGCTTAGTCTTGCCTTCAGCGGTTATGTCAATAAAATCAGCCTTAGCAAGAGATAGCCATAATAACCGGGCGTAATCATAGCCAACATTTAAACAGCGGCTGATTCTGGCAACTCTGCTTCCTTTGCTATTATCAGATTGGGCTATTATCTGCAAAGCTTTAAATTCGCTCTCTCCAAGCTCTCTGCCCGGATCCTCGCTTTGGTGAATATTTTTCTTTCTCCAGCCAAAATCAAACTCGTAGGACTGCTCTTTATTGAGTGTATCCTCAAGAAGTCTAATTCTGCTTTCCATTTCAGAGTATTCCTTTTGCATCGAGTCCAAAATCTCTTTTTCCGATTTTATTTCAGAGGTCAATTTACAATGCAGGGTATCATTATCTTTCCTGAAAGTAGAACGCCATACATAACCATCGTTATTTCCCTTTTTTACTTTTTCCAATCTGAGCTCTAACGTAGAAAACAATTCCTTACGAAAGGATATCTGCCTCTTCAATACATCCCTTTCAGTCACAGCTTCTTTTAGTTTCTGCGCCAGGAACTTACTTCGCTCTAAATAATTCTTTATTTTTTATTCTCCTTCTCAGTATCTGGGGGATAATACATCCACTGAATAAATTTCAAATTAGTAAGAGCTGGTTTATAATTAGGATCTATCGCTAAAGCTTTTTTGTATTCTTCTATAGCCTCTTTGAACTTGCCTTGTACACTGAGCAGTCGACCTCGATAAAGATGGTCTCTTTTAGATTCCATTAGGCGCTTACTGATTGTTCCTCGATTTTGGTTACTTTCTGAATTTTTCCTTTACCCTTACATTTCAAGCAATAGAGTCCCATGGCACCCTTTCCTGATCCACCACATTCAGGGCAGGTCTCCAGCCCTTCTTCTATAGAGAGAACTCCTCTGCCCCCACAAGCCAGGCAGGTAAGCCTTCTATTGTACTGAACACCGGTGCCGTGACAGACCGGGCACTTTTCATACGGTTCTTCAATTCTCACTGTACCTTTTCCCATGCAGACCTGACAATCAGCTAATACAGAAAGAAGCCCAAAAGGGTCTTTTCCTTTTCCATTGCAGAAAGCACATTTTACTTCTGCCATAGGCTTTGATGTTACGGCTTTCCCAGAATTAATCTTTATTCTTGTTGTTCTTTTCCTTCTTTTTGACATTTTTATCACCTTCTTTCTTCTGAATTATTCTTCGCCTTCTTCCTCTTTTTCTTCCTTT
>JAHIOG010000281.1 GCA_018895675.1 bacterium | reverse complement strand
ATAATGACGAGGATAGGGTTGACCATTGATCAAGTACATCATTTCCGGTCAGATTGAAATAGTTGTCCGGAAAACCATTAATTCGATTACCATGGGATCTTGAACGGTGGATCAAGGACCAGGCTTTCCAATATAGATCAATAAGTTCCGGGTTATCTTCAATAATGGGTTCCGGCAGGTCATTTTTCGGAATTTTAGATGAACATTGTAATAAGAAAAAGATGGTCAGAACGGATATAAGTAAATATATAATTATTTGGGCTTGGGAGGATCTTCCCTGAGCATTTCTTCTTCTGTCCATAAATCCTTTAAAGGTTCATTTAGAAAGTTCTTGTATGTCTGGCTTGCTTTTTCCAGGAGACCGGCGCCGCCATAACATTTTCATCACCTCGAATATGAATATTTTTAGAAGATTTTTCAAGTTAAATCAACTATGTAGTGTCTGTCCGTAATGTTGGCTTTTTCGATAAATGGAAACTTGACTTATCCGGCAGTTGCCGGATGAGTTAAGTTGACTTATTTCAATGAGTTAGAAAACTTAAGTCAAGTCAGCTAAAGCAAACTTAACTCAAGTTTTCATAGTTTGTGGACAGACTCTATGTATAAATAAAACTTCGATAAATTTTTCAAAAACCAGAAAAAGCTGCTGGGTTCAATCGAAAATATTTTTACATTATGTATATGATAATCACAAATGTTGAGATTAAAGCTATATGCCGGGACTTAGAGAGAGTTCGAAAAATTATCCTATCCTGCCGGGCAAACTATATCGGAATGGATCATCAGGTGGATCACTATTATGAAACACCGGAAGGCAAATTGAAACTCCGAATTGGAAATATTGAAAAAGCCCTTATCTTCTATCGGCGACAACAGCAGAAATATCCGAAAGTCTCGCATATCAATTTATACCGCACAGATCAACCTGAAAGTCTGGATAGTGTGCTGTCAGCCGCGTTGAAAAAAACAGTAACGGTTGATAAACAACGCGAAATATATTTTATTAAGAACATAAAAATCCATTTGGATAAAGTCTTAAAACTCGGTACTTTCATTGAAATTGAAGCAATTGATAATGAGAACCGATATTCTCATAAGGAGCTGCTTGAACAATGCCGGAACCTTATGAAGATTTTAAAAATACAAACCGAAGACCTGATGATGGAATCCTATTCAGATATGCTTTTAAAAATAAAATCATAATCGTAATTTCCTGTTAACTAACAATTGGAGAATGCAGATGAAAAAAATTGATGATTTACTGTCACAGATGGATCAGGAACCTGTTTCGCTGTTACCAACACCTTTTTACCGTATGAATTCCCTATCCAAGTTGTTGGAATGCAACATATATATCAAACGGGATGACCTGACCGGTTTTGCTTTTGGAGGAAATAAAACCCGTAAATTCGATTTTCTGATTGCGGATGCTTTAAAAAAAGGATGTGATACAATTATTGGAATCGGAGCAAATCAATCAAATTTTTGCAGGATCCTCGCATGTATCGGTGCAAAGTACGGACTAACTGTTCATCTGATCCTGAATGGGAAAGAACCGAAAAATCCGACCGGCAACCTGCTTATTGATCATCTTTTAGATGCAACGATCTATCATATTGACACAATAGATCCGGAAGAACGCATGAAGAAAGCGCTTGAAGTAAAAAATCACCTCGAATATAACGGGAAAAATATCTATTTCCTGCCTCCCGGCGGCTCGACTTCGATCGGAACTCTCGGTTATATTGCCGGTTGGGGCGAACTGATGGATGACTTTGAACGTCACCAAATCGTAGTCGATAAAGTGATCCATGCGTCATCATCTGCCGGAACACAGGCGGGACTGGTTGCAGGTCAGGCAATTACCGGCTGGTCCGGAGAGATCATCGGAATGAGCGTAGATGTCCCCAAAGACGAATTGGAGAAAAATGTTTATAATCTGGCACAATCTGCCGGCGATTTTCTCAATATTCAGATTCCCGAATCAATCATTAATGTAGATGAAAACTATATCGGAAAAGGTTACGGTATCCGAACTGCCGGATGTGAGGAAGCCGTGGAATTATTTGCCAAAAATGAGGGTATTTTCCTGGATTATGTATATACCGGAAAAGCTGCACATGGGTTGATCGACTACTGCCGCTCAGGTAAAATTACTCCCGATGAAACCGTTGTTTTTATTCATACCGGTGGAAATATTGAACTATTTGAGTAATTATAAACAATAAGTCAGATGGATATTTTAACAAGCGATACCTGGTTAATTACCTGGATATTTGTCCCGTTATTAATTTTTATAGCCCGCGTGACTGATGTTTCTATCGGCACATTCCGAATCATTTTAGTCTCAAAGGGTAAAAAAGGCGCTGCGGCTTTTCTGGGATTCATCGAAATCTCCATCTGGCTGCTGGCAATTTCCCAGGTATTTCAGCATCTTTCAAATATCGCCTGTTTTCTGGCATATGGATTAGGTTTTGCCTTTGGCAATTTTATTGGAATATTAATTGATGAGAAAATTGGTTTGGGATTGCAGGCTGTCCGCATTATTACGCGTAATACTTTGGACGTACTACCAATGGCGCTTCGCGACGCCGGATTTGGAACGACAGTTATTAAAGCCACCGGAGGAAAGGGACAGGTTAATATAATTTTCAGCATTGTTCCCCGTAAACAAGTAAAATTTCTACTTAGCTTAGCACATGAAATTGATCCTGATATTTTTATTTCTTTACAGGATATTAGGTCCGCTGGTTCCGGTTACATGCCTTTGCGCACGCCACTTTTCGGATGGCAACGTTTAGTAAAAAAGAAGTAAAAAATATTAATTATTTATGAAGATCATTATCAGGGCAATAAGACAGATAAAAATTCTTTTCATCTTTATAATGATGATTGGAATTATATATTCCTGCTTATCGAAAAAAGAAATTGAGGCATTTCAATCTATCCAAAATATTGAAGCGCCAAAAACCCGCTGTAGCGCATTTATAAAATTCATATCCGATTATCCTGAAAGTGACAGCATATCAAAAGCTATCGGTAATATTTTACAAATTCTTGGCGCCGATTCAGATGATAGTGAATCCGCAATACAATTTGCGATAGATCAGTTACTGATCCGGTCAGATCCTCAGATACGAACGACTCTTTATCAATTTATATTCACTAACTTATATATTGACACAGCAACTATTGACCACAATGTTAATAACGCTCTACATTATGATAATATGTTACCGCTTCCTTCCGCTACTTCGATTGCCTTATTACCTTATCTTGACCAGAGTTTGAGTTCCGACAGCATTCGCAATAAATTGTATTTTAAGTTCGGCGCTCATCTGCTGCAATCTGAATACAGCGATGCGGAGCGCCTAATATTTCTTTCTGATAAACTCCTCGAATGCAGTGACAGCGGCTTGATCGATCTGTCAAATAAATTTCTGACCAAAGCAATTCAGAACACCACTTTTGAAAATCTAAGCATTCAATATTCAGATGCGCAGGAGTCTGCTGTCCTTGATTCGCTGCGCCGTGATCTGAATTTTCGGTTATACCTAAAACTTGCCTGGAATGCTTTTCACCAGGGCAACTATCAATATGCCCTGAATCTAATTTCCCAGGTATCCAAATATGGCAGTCTTGAACGTGAGAATGCCTTAATTTTATTGGGAGCAATTCAAGCCCAGACCGGAGAACTGATTGAGGGCTGGGGACATATATTACAGGGATTGGTCCTGAATCCAACAGCGGAGCGGCAATTCCCTGAAATTGAACAGATATATATCTCCTTATTCAGGAGAATTCGAGGCTCCAGAGAAAACCCAACCCGGTTTTTAGCTCAATATCGACGCTCGCACCGTTAATGCCAAATTCTGAACAAAAGGAATTATTCATGGAAAAACGGAAATCTATGCTTGGCTATGCATTCAGTGGAGGAATTATTCTTCTTGGTATTGATTTTCTGACTAAATATATCGCCAACTCACGTTTGCCTTTCGAAAAAACTGTTTCAACATTCCTGCCTTTTTTATTTTTCTACCGGACTCATAATACCGGTTATCACTTTCTTTTCGGACCAATCAAGAATCACTTCATTTGGGCGCTAACCGGATTAATTTTTGTCGGCATTTTAATATTTTCTCTATCAAAATCGATCCTGAAAGAAAATCTTGATCGGGGCAATCGAATTATTTGTTCGGTGATTCTTGCTTTGACGATCGGAGCCATGGGAAATGTGCTGGAAATTCTATTTGCGGGTCATGCCACTGATTTTTTTATTTTTCGCCCGTTTCCGTGGCCCAGCAATATTTGCGATCAGTATATAAACGGGATTATATATATCGTCTTACCAATAATTATTATTAAATCTATAATTGATCACAGGCGGGAAAAAACCAGGCAGTCTCAAGACAGAGATTCTTCCGAATGATTTATTACTGGCTGGGGAGTTTCCCCTCATCTTTTAGCCGTTTATATTGTTCCGGATATAACTTTTCCATACAGTTATTACATAAACCGTGGCTGAATTCCACTTCCGAGTGTTTGCTGATATAGAGTTCAACATCGCTCCAATATCCCTGGTCATCACGGATTTTCTTACAGCCTGAGCAAATCGGTATTAAGCCACTGAGTGTCTTTACGCGTTGAAGAGCGTCCTTGAGTTCTTGAATAATTCTTTCCCGTTCTTCTTCGGCTCTCTTCCTGTCGGAAATATCAGTGTAAATTCCCAATACTCCCGCCTGTTTCCCGTCGACAATAATTGGCGCTCCTCCGATGGATACATCAATCAAGGTCCCATTTTTTCTCATTCGCTTCACTTCCCTAATCGCAATCATTCCCCGGTGAACTAGCTTTGTTAAATCAATGGCATCCTTCTTAAATTCTTGTGGAACTATTATATCAATCGATTTTTTTGCCAATAATATCTTCGAGGTGATGTCCAAACAGCTTCTCAAACTGGGGATTTATATTTACTATTCTTTCCTTCATATCCAGAGAAACAATTGCTCGGTTGAACTGGTAAACAGCGCCTCAAAATACTGTTTTTGAGCGCGAATCTCTTTTCCAACCTTTTTACGCTCCGAAATATCTCGTATTACGGCGAATGTCGCTTTGTCGCCCATGTAATCTATAATTGCGACATTTGCCTCGACCTCAATCTCAGCGTCGTTCTTTTTCTTAAATACCGTTTCATATTGTGGAGAAACAGCTTCTCCACGATCACGATGCGCTTTTCGCTCCTGGAGTATTTTTAGTTCGCGCTCCGTGTAAACATCGCGATAGTCTTTCATTAATAATTCATCAACTTCATATCCGAGCATTTTGGCAGATTGATCGTTGAAAAAAATGAATTTATCGTATTGACTGATTACAACGCCATCATTAATGTTTTCAATCAATAAACGATATTTCGCTTCTTGTTCCAGAGCCCTGGTTTCGGTAATCTCAGTGATATATCCTTCCAGCGCTTCAAGTTTACCACTATTCGAAAAAACACCGATACCTTAGCTCCCAGACCCACTTTAATTGACCGGATGCCGTACGGATTCGGTATTCCAGGATGAAAGATTTGTGTTGTATTATCGCTTTTTGGATTTCATTTTACACATATTCTCTATCGGATTTTTCAATAAGACTGCTATAACTGACCTTCTTATTCTGAATAAGATCTTCAGGATGATATCCCAATAATTCATAACACCCCTTGCTCAGGAATTGCATCGTCCAGTTCCGATCATTGGCACAACGGTACACAATTCCGGGAAGCTTATCCATTAGAGTTCTCATCTGCTGTTTACCCTCAATGAAAATCTATTCTGTTGAATTGATCTGAGAATTTTACCACATCACATTTCCCAATCTCTCAGCTACGCAAAATATAAAATTTTTTACATTATCCACCAATTTTTTATAGACAGGATCTTCATTATATAGAGTCTGTCCATAATGTCGGTTTTTTCGATAAATGGAAACTTGACTTATCCGGCAGTTGCCGGATGAGTTAAGTTGACTTATTTCAATGAGTTAGAAAACTTAAGTCAAGTCAGCTAAAGCAAACTTAACT
>JAHIOG010000280.1 GCA_018895675.1 bacterium | reverse complement strand
TAACCCGATGATTGTTCCAGATCGATTAATGTCTTTACCTCATTCCCTAACAGGTCATATATAATTATTTTAACATCAGTTTGTGTAGGTATTCCATAAGATATCACAGTTGTCGGATTGAAGGGATTGGGATAGTTTTGTCTCAATACGTAGCCGGTTGGGACAATACGTTTCTCTTTTTCGGTATTTACAGCGGCTCCTGTTTCACCTTTTACAACCAAGCTGGTGAAATGAGCAACACTTGAGAGTATCTTATTCTGGGTTAAGTCCAAAGTTGTATAGGCTATTCCGGAAGTATCAAAAACTATACTGTCATTCTCCATTGTAGCAAAATATAAACTCAACGACAACGGATCAATCCCAAGATTATTTAACAATCCACGTTTATATACAAGCCCCACAATTAATGGCGTTTCAAAATAATATGGTTCAACGATAGTATCATTCACCATTACCTCAAAATCAACACCGCCGACAACTCCGTTAGGGCCGAAATTCACACCATCCGGACCAGCTTCCGCAAATCCGGGCAATGCTATATGAATTCGAATATCTTCTACCAAACTCCCGATTGGAAAATATACTCCACCACCATTTAAAATGTTCATCGGATGAGGAAGTCCGCTTATAGTCCACAATTGTCCTTCTGATAATATTTTCATAACTGAAAATCCTTGCGGATTAGGAGACGATCGTGTAATTGTTATCGTATTTATTCCGGTTGTATCAAACGTAGAATCAGATACTACAACAAAACTTGTTCCTTCACGATCTCCAAGCTTGGCGGTAATTAATGAGAAACCAAGATCTACAGCAGTAAATAGTCCTGCGTCAGACATTTCACCAACGGGCATTCCTTGAAGACTCCACTCAAGAATTGAGTCAACCTGTGTGCCTACACCGCCACTATCATTCTGATAATAAACTTCAAACTGAATCTGTGCACCAATTGTTATAACAGTATCTCTTGGCAGGATAACCAAATGTTCGTACTCTTCACCGAAAGGATCTTCATTATCTTCTTCCGGGTCAATTTTCACCAATACCCAATCGCTAAGCGTATCTAATTCCGCGTTTACAACACATTCTCCGGGACCTGTCGCAATAAAAACTCCATTTTCATTGATTGATCCTAAAGAATCCGGAATAACTGACCATTGAGCAACAGTATCAATTTCAACTTCATTAGTATCAATATAGACGATCTGAAACTGAACCGTATCGCCAACTATTATTTCAACCTCTCCACCAACTATTTCAATTGCGGGCAATGTATTTTCCGGCTCTTCTATTTCGGCTTCCTCGGTAACAAACGTGTCAATTTCAGTGAGGAATGGTCCGTTCTCAAGAGAATCTGTCGCACTTAATTGAAAATTATAAGATGTTGCTGCTTCCAAATTAATCAACTCAACTGCATGTTCTTCCTGTAGTTCAGTTGAAGAGACTGATTTGTTCAGATCGTTACCCTTTCCATAATAAACAATACCGGTTGATGGTTCATTTGTTTTCCATGAAATCACGGCTGAAGTTGAAGTAATTCCCTCAACATCAGGTCCGGCAACGATTTCCGGTGCTAAAGTATCCGCCTCCTGTGCATTGACAACGACAGCTACCAGTAGAAACAACATAAGACCGACATTTTTATTTTGTAACAACTTTTTCATTTTTTCTCCTTTTGTTTATTATAAAATCCTTCAGAGACTTAGTACGTTAGTATCATTCTACAATAAAATCGAAATCAGTCAAGTGGTCTTCAGCCTTCAATTCCACTGCTTGATAAGTTGTATCAGTTGACAATTCGTAACCTACGGCTGAAATACTATAGGTACCTGACAACAGTATCAGCTTATACGCACCGGACTCATTGGTGAGTGTGGCAACTGAATCTCCGCCGGCTACAGCATAAATGGAAACGTTCTGAACACCAACTCCTGAAGTATCGGTCACTGTACCACCGATAGTCCCTGACAGTACGCTTTTAAAAACCCGGAATGTGGGTCTGAGTGTGTACTGGTCCTGGTTCGGATGTTTATTAATGGAACGTTCAGCATCGAAATCCAGGTAGAGCTCGGTGATTTCATCAGGTTCAATGGAAAAGCCCAGATTAAGTTTGACACCGGATTGGCTGCCACTGGGTATTTTTAAATCATATGAATTTCCATCAATTACAATAGAGGAGCTGTCTCCTAATAATAGACGCAATTGAGAGTAATGACCAACTTCGAGTTGTGTCTGGATAAGAGTTGCCATTTCTCCATTAACCAGTTCCAGAAAATCTATAGTCGTGTCAGCATCACTCAGAGTTATCCACTGAGCAGACGTGTCGCTGTCGCTTTCCGACACGGATTTATGGACACTTACCTCAATAATATTCAGGTTAATGTGTTCTACATCGCCCCGGAAGGGTGCGTCAAAGGCCCGAATTACAATTTGACCACTACTCGCTTCCTCTTCAGAGTCATTGTCACAACCAACAAATAGCGCCAGGGAAATGACGACTAAAAACATTAGATATTTTTTCATATTGCCTCCTATAAATTCAAATTTACTTCGCAATTAAAAATAATTATCTACCAGCAATAATAAAATGATATGTATCACAATAAGTTTCTGAGAATTTAGTCTATGGATATATAACACTTCTAAAAAAATTAATAAAACACCTGAAAAGGAATTTTATCGAGTACAAATATGGCGAATAACCCAACTGAGAATATACTCTGTGCCTTCCGGATGAGCTATCCCAGGATCAACGGCTTGCCAGTGTCCGCTCAACTGCAATTCACGAGCGGATAATTCAAAGTGGCACATGGCGATGCCAATATCGACCCGTTGCAGATCAATCGCCGGGAACATGCGACTGTAACCCGCTGTTCGCTGCAAATAGAAATGACAGGCGTTGTCTTGATTGGACTACCCGCCAGGGTTGTTTGTTGGAAGCCGATGGCGCCAGGCGAACCATTTCCAGTACTGTGACATTATCACCTGCTTTGACTTCTGTCAGCGGATGATTGAAATCACCATTGAAAAACATCTCTGACCATGGCTTACGATGATTTGAGCCGGCGCCGATACGGATCAGACGGTCGCGAATGGAGCGTTTTTCTGTTGCATGACCAACCGGTGTAATCGCAGGAATTACTTCGTCTTCATATAAATTCACCAGCCGGGCGAATTCGCTGCGGGTGAAAGTCCCGCCCAGCCAGCAGGTTCCTAATCCCAGTCCGGTCAGCTGCAGGATGATCCATTCCATGCAGTAGCCGAAATCCACGAAAGCTTCTGTGCCGGAAACGGTTTTTCCGACAACGAAATACTGAGCGCCGCTGATGAAGCCGTAGGTGCCAAGTTTGATTTTCTGGTCGGCAGCCATGGATTTTCGGATTAAGCGAAAAATTGGATTCGTTCCAAATGGACCAGCAGGGATAGTTTTAAGGATTTCATCAATTTGTTCTTGAATATCATCCGATAGCATTTCCGGTTTATAACTGCGCCGGGAGGAGCGTTGGCGGATGAGATTAATATATGATAATTTAGACGTCATACATTTCTCGATGGTATGTCATAAAAAATATTGTTTAAAAGCCAGAATTATTTCTTTGGTCCGTATCTCGCCCGCTGAAACGCGGCCTGGACAATTTTTCCCGATGGTCCATCACCACGGGCAACGACGACAGCGATTTTATTATCTGTTGCTTCAACAATCTCTGCCACATTCCGGTGTGTGAATCCCGGACAGAGCAGGATCGAATCAATCTGTTCTTTTTCCGCCAGTTCATGACAAACTTGTATCGCTTCAGCCTGTGTTTTCACAATTACTGTCACGAGTTTATACATGCCGGTTTCGATCCGGCTGCGATGGATAATTTTATCGGCATCCGGTGCGTGTGCGATAAAAAGGGCGTTGAATGACATTAAAACCTCCGGTTGTTAAAATTATATTTAGATCAGGCATATTTCCATGCTGTCGCGGTCGCCGGAAAGGACATCTGCTGTTTTTAAGCATGTATAAACGAAGTGTGACAACATAGGAAAAACCTTTATTTTAAATTTTTCATTTAAATAATAACCTGATTTTGAGGATAATACAATATAAAAAGTCCGGAGATGGTAATTCCGATTGCTTCCGGGTAGGGTGAAGTTTGAGAAATTATTATCAATGTTATGTTCAACTTGTACGGTGCCGGAGAAATATTTGAAAATTTTGGCTTGACATCAATTTTTACAGACCGTATATTTATGCGTATTTATGAATATATATACAATTATGATAAGTAGAGATAATAGACATAGAGCCATTCGGGGGATATTAGAAACCTCCAAAATTTCCAGCCAGAACGAACTAAGGGAAAGGCTGGAAGATTTGGGTTTTGAAACCACCCAGGCAACCCTTTCCAGGGATTTAGCGGCGCTGAGGATCGTAAGGATACCGGGTGCCGATAAAGGGTATGTATATGCGCTTTCAAGCCAGGTCACCTCATCTTTCTCTCTGATGGAAGATAACTCACCATTGAATACCTGTAAGTCTATTGCCTTATCCCATAATTTGGCGGTCCTTAAGTGTCTGCCGTCATTTGCCCCTAGTGTAGCCCTATTCCTTGACGGGCTCGAAATGGATGTGATTATTGGTACCGTTGCCGGTGACGATACGGTTCTGATCATTATCCGCGAGGGTGTGACTCATGAGCAATTCAGAGAAGTGCTCGTGAGCCGTCTGCCCGAACTTCGAGATCGTATTTAGGTCAGGGCTCCTTCACTACTAAAACCCCATAATAAAATTTTGGAAGGAGTTCTATGAAACAGGAGAAAGTTATACTTGCGTACAGCGGTGGTTTGGATACCTCGGTAATCTTGAAGTGGCTGAGCAACAAAGGCTATGATGTAATTTGCTATGTGGCTGATGTTGGTCAGAAGGAGGATTTTAAGAAAGTTAAAGAGAAGGCTCTAAAAACCGGGGCTTCTAAGGTCTATATAGAAGATCTTAAGGAGGAATTAGTCAACGATTATATTTTCCCGGCGTTACGGGGTAATGCGATCTATGAAGGTCGCTACCTCTTAGGCACTGCCGTGGCCCGCCCCCTGATTGCCAAACGACATGTGGAGATTGCCGCTATCGAGGGAACCAATTTAGTATCCCACGGATCTACCGGAAAAGGAAACGATCAAGTTCGGTTCGAGTTTGCCTATTATGCCCTGAACCCTGATATCGAAGTCATCTCTCCGTGGAAAGACCCCGAGTTCCTGGCTGAATTTAAGGGGCGCACCGATATGATCGCCTACGCCGAAAAATATGGTATTCCGGTAAAGGCGTCGATCAAAAAATCTTACAGTGAGGATGAAAATCTCATGCATATCAGTCATGAAGCCGGTATTCTGGAAGATCCGCTGTTCCGACCCCATGAAGCTATTTTCAGTATGACGGTATCTCCAAAACTGGCGCCTGATGCGGAAACGATCATTGAAATCGAATTTAAAGACGGTTTTCCAGTTCGAATTACCAACCAGGCCGACGGTGTCACTAAGGATGATCCTCTGGAACTCTTTATGTATTTGAATGAGATTGGCAGCAAGAACGGCGTCGGACGGGTTGATATGGTGGAAAACCGCTTTGTGGGGATTAAATCCCGTGGTGTCTATGAATCCCCCGGAGCTACGATTCTCTGGGCGGCCCACCGGGATCTGGAAGGCATTGCCATGGACAAGGAGGTGATGCATATCCGGGATATGCTGATTCCGAAATTTTCAGAACTGATATACAATGGGTTCTGGTTTTCGCCCGAAATGGATTTTCTGATGAGCGCAGTTGAAAAAAGCCAGGAGAAGATCGACGGTACAGTGTATGTGTCTATTTATAAAGGTAATGTCAATATTATCGGGCGTCAATCTCCCATTTCCTTGTATAATCAGGATTTATCGAGTATGGATATAGAAGGCGGATATAATGCGGTGGATTGTAAGGGCTTTATCCGTATCAATGCCATCCGTTTGAAAGCTCACCATATTGTTTTAAAAAATAAAATGCCTTATAAGTGGCGGAAAAAGGATAAATCCCATGAAGCTGTGGCAGAAGAATTATAGGCTGAATTCGAAAATTGAAGCCTTTACCGTGGGCAAAGATTATATTCTTGATCTGGAATTAGTTCCCTATGATTGTCAGGCTTCAAAAGCCCATGCCCGAATGCTGGAAAAAATCGGTATTCTGAACGAGAAAGAGATCGAAGATTTAATCCGGGGGCTGGATCAGATTCTGGATCTGCATAAGAAAGGGGCGTTCAAAATTCGCCGGGAAGATGAAGATTGCCATACGGCGATTGAGAACTATCTCATCCTGAATGTTGGTCAGGCCGGTAAGAAGATTCATACCGGCCGCAGTCGTAATGACCAGGTTTTAACAGCTATGCGTTTATATGCCAAGGTGCAGCTCACCGGCTGCATTCAGGATGTGAATACAACTGTGAATATTATTGATACTTTTATTGAAAAATACGGCGCAACTACCCTTCCGGGGTTTACTCATACACGGAAGGCTATGCCGTCCAGTGTGGCGATGTGGGCTGGTGCATTCAAGGCGTCCCTGGCAGATGATTTGGATTTGTTAAAATCAGCCGTAAGATTAATCGATCAAAACCCCCTGGGCACCGGAGCCGGGTATGGAATTCCGCTGCACCTTGACCGTCAGATGACAACCAGAGAACTGGGTTTTGCCCGGATACAGGATAACCCGGTCTATGCTCAAAACAGCCGGGGTAAATTTGAAGGATTTATCCTGAATGTTCTCAGCCAGATTATGTATGATATTAACAAAGTGGCAACGGATTTAATTCTGTTCACCATGCCGGGTATGGAATATTTTTTTCTGCCCGATGAGTTTTTAACGGGCTCATCCATCATGCCCCAGAAAAAAAACCCCGATGTTCTGGAATTATTGCGGGGAAAATATCATGAGATATTTGCCTATGAAATACAGGTGCGGAATACGGCGGTGAATCTTATTTCCGGGTATCACCGTGATTTACAACTTACGAAAGAGGCCGTAATCCGTGGATTTGCTACGGTCAAAGAGGCTATTGAGATTGCCGGGCTGGTATTCCAAAACCTCATGGTCAATGTTGATAAGTGTCAGACCGCCATGACTGCCGAACTTTATGCTACGGAAAAGACTTACGAACTGGTTCGGCAGGGTGTTCCCTTTCGAGAGGCCTATCGGGAAATCAGCAAACTGTACCGGAAAGAGGAAAAGCAGAGTGATGAATAAGATTCGTGTTTCAGTAGTGGGCGCATCCGGTTACACCGGGTATGAATTGGTTAAAATATTTATGAAACATCACGATATAGAAATCGCTCATCTGGCGGTGCGCAGTCAGCCGGGCATCAGGTTTTCTGAACTTTACCCGGCGTTAAAGGGGCTCTGTGATCGGGAGTGTTCGCCAATAGACGTACAATCGATCTGTAATGACAGCGATGTGATCTTTTTTGGGCTGCCCCACAAGACCAGTATGGGAATGATGCCTGAATTTGCGAATTCCGGGAAAAAGATTATCGATCTCAGCGCCGTCTATCGGCTTGATACTGCTGCTTTATACAAAACAGCTTACGGTATAGAACACCGGGATGCCGGCCGTTTGACTGATTTCATCTACGGGTTGCCCGAATTTAATCGTTAGAAAATCCAAAAAACAAATACAATCGCTAACCCCGGCTGTTTTCCCACGGGTATCGAACTGGCACTCATACCGGTTTTAGAGGCAGGGTTGATACAGCCGGACTCAATTGTGGTTGACAGCAAGACCGGCGTATCGGGTGGCGGGAAAAATCCTCAGTCGGCATTTCATTTTCCGGAGTGTAATGAGAATCTCATGGCCTATAAAGTCGCCTCCCATCAGCATGAGCCGGAGATAGAACAGGAGCTATCCAAAATGGCCGGCGCTTCGGTGAACATCGTTTTTGTACCCCACCTGGTGCCCATGACGAGAGGGATTTTCAATACAATTTATACGGAATTACGGCAGCCTCTGTCACAGAATGATCTCCATGATCTTTATCGTGAATATTATCATGAGGAACCCTTTGTCTGGATGCTGGAATTTAATCAGGTTCCCCAGGTTAAACATGTCGCTTTTACCAATTTTTGCGATATCGGGCTAAAAGTCAGCCACAACAGGCTGATTCTGTTGAGTGCAATTGACAATTTAATCAAAGGCGCCGCTGGGCAGGCCGTTCAGAATATGAACATTATGCTGGGTCTTGATGAAGCTGCCGGTCTTCTGAATTAACCATAAAAAAAACTTTAACGGAGCAAATATGAATTTTATTGATAGTCCAAAAATAACCGATCCGAAAGGCTATACCGCTGCGGCGACAAGGGCCGGGTTTAAGCGGAAAGGAAAAGATTTGTGTATCATTAAGAGTGAAGCACCGGCCCAATGTTCTGCGAAATTTACCAAGAATATGATCAAAGCGGCGCCTGTTCTTGCAGGGATGGCAACGCTGAAGAATTCCGGCAAAATGTTACAGGCTTTGATTGTCAATTCAGGCAATGCCAATGCCGGTACCGGTTCTCAAGGCATGAAAGATGTGGCTGAGACGGTAGCGATCCTGTCGCAAAAAATAGGCGTCCCTGAAAATTTTATTTTAGCGTCCAGCACGAGAGTTATTGGTGAATTTTTAGATATGGAAAAGATGAAAGTGGGAATCGATGCCATTGCTCATCAGCTGTCGGTGGACGGCGGCAGGGATGGTCGATGTTGAATTTGACCAGAATCAGGCTGATCTGTTATTACCGAAGCCATGAACGAGCGCAACACTCAGGCGGAGTTTGTGAACGGTTTGCGGGTGACCGATCGTGAAACCATGGATGTCGTTGAAGATATTTTGGCCCATAAGATCAATTCTCAAATCGTCAACCTGTTGAATAAAATGGACGGTGATGCGGTCGGGCTATACGGCATGAATGACGGCCTGATCCGGGTCGATAAAATGATGCCGGAAGTGGATGGAAAAAAAGTGGATATCGGCTTTGTCGGCAGCGTCCGCTATATCAATGCACCGCTGCTGAATGCCTTTCTCGATCAGGGAAAAATCCCGGTAATTGCGCCGATTGGTATCGGTGATAATGATCTGACATATAACGTGAATGGCGATGTCGTGGCCGGCGATATAGCCTCGTCAATCGGGGCGCGGAAACTGGTTTATCTGACCGATACCGCTGGAATTCTTCAGAATCCCAATGACGAGAAAAGTATTATCAGTACACTTACCCGCGCAGAAGCTGAATGCTTGATTGCGGAAGGCATTATAAGTGGCGGGATGATTCCGAAAGTCAGCTCCTGTCTGAGCGCCTTGAGATTCGGCGTCAACAAGGGGCATATTGTGGATGGCCGCATCGATCACTCGCTATTGCTGGAAATTTTCACAAGAGAAGGAATAGGAACGGAGATATTGAAAGATGGATCAGAAAACATTCGATAAATATGTGTTGAATACCTATACCCGTCAGCCGATCACGATTGTGAAAGGTCAGGGATCAGCGGTCTGGGATGATAAAGGCCGGGAATATCTGGATTTTTTCCCCGGTTTCGGGGCCGGTAATCTGGGGCATTGTCATCCGAAAGTCGTTGAAGCGGTGCAGAAGCAGGTTACTGAGATTATTCATGTACCCAATGTCTATTACAATAATGCCCAGGGCGAACTGGCGAAACTAATCATTGAAAATACCTTCGACGGCCAGGTGTTTTTTTGTAACAGCGGCGCCGAGGCCAATGAGGGGGCCATCAAACTGGTTCGCAAGCGAAATCCGAGTAAGAAGACGATTATCACTTTAAAGGATTCCTTTCATGGGCGGACTATTGCTGCCGTGACTGCCACGGGTCAGCCGGTATATCACGACGGATTCGATCCGTTGCCCGGCGGTTTTGAATATTGCGAAGCAAATAATGTCGAAATGCTGAAGAGCATGATGAATGATGGCATTGCCGCGCTTATGTTCGAGCCGATTCTTGGTGAGGGCGGGATTGTACCGATTACTCCGGAATTCATGATGACTGCCCGGCAATTGTGTAAGGATCATGACGCCCTTTTAATTCTGGATGAAGTCCAGACCGGCATCGGCCGCACCGGAAAACTCTTTGCCTATCAGCATTTTGACATTGAACCAGATGTGTTGACCATGGCCAAATCTCTGGGTGGTGGAATTCCGATCGGCGCTTTTGCAGTGAAACGACAATATTGTGACATATTGAAGCCCGGCAGTCATGGATCGACTTTTGGTGGCAATCCGGTTGCCTGTTCCGCCGGCGTCGCGGTGTTGAAGGCGATTGCCGATGAAAATCTGCTGGAAAATGCTACTAAAATGGGTGACTACCTGCGAGAAAAACTGGATGCCCTGAAAACTAAATATACTATAATAAAAGAAATCCGCGGTATCGGATTGATGCTCGGAATGGAACTGACAATCCCCGGAGCCGATATTGTGCAGCATTGCCTGAAGAAAAAAGTCCTGCTGAATTGTACTCACAAAACGGTTCTGCGCCTGATGCCGGCAATTAATGTGACGAAGTATAAGATCGACCGGGTAATCAAAGTTATTGAAGATGCAATCAATACGCAGCTGGCGTGGGGACCTCAGTCCTGACGGTTTATGGAAGCTATTTTCTATGTCGGGAGGGAGCTCCCGACATAACTACAGGGTCTTTGTTTCGTCAAAAGCTTACTGATAACGGTTTAATATAATTTGTCTCAGATGTGAGTGAGCTCCCGATTGAACTTGCGGTTTTAAGTTACGACAGGACCTCAGTCCTGACGGTTAAAAATATCCTTGTGAAGGTTTTAAACCTTCTAAAAGAGATCGTTAATATGACCAAAGAGCCTGTGGATAGACCCTGGTTTTTAAAAAGTGAAATAGGAAATAGATAAATATTACAATTGCCGAAATAATGATAATAGTCCCTAAGCAATATGGAAGAAATATCAAATCACAGGGCTCATATTTAGTTACCGTAATTCCCAGAAATACAAGCAGAATGTATATGGAAATGGAGTTGCTAACGGTTGCGGTATGAGAAGTTGCAACCGTAGGGAGCAATTTGGGTGGAGCGACCTACAAGAGCGAAAACTCATATCCGCTGTTAGGCGACGTCCCCAATCAGACTTTCAGTTTTTCCATTAATTGATTATGCGGTTTTGGATAGTAACCAATTCCCCGGTATTTTTTGGTGTATATTGCTTTATTGGGACAATGATTATAACAAGCCCAGCACCCATAGCATTTAGTCATATTAAAAATGGGTTTTGGATTAAGTTTTATTGCTTCATACGGACATAATTTTTCACAGGTACCACATTCTTTGCAAAGCGTATCATCAATATATTTTTCTCCCATATCTTTTCGTGCTTTACTGCGAGAAAATGCTGGCAATAAACTATTTAATAAACCGACACTCATCTTCTTTCTTTGGATTTCTTTACCTTCCCCAAGAAAATAAAGAAGTTGGTCCAATTCAGAAATGAAACTGTTAAATTCGTTCATTTCCTTTTTGCTGGGAGCTTGTTCATTGCCTCTGCCTCCGGCAATCATTGGCGGATAACTTTCCGGAGTATGAAGAGAATGTCCTGCGATTATTTTAAAACCTTTTGCAGTAACCCATTTATCAAGAATCTTGAGTGTTTTACCACTAATGAAACCATAGGTATTAAACACAAAGGCGGGTTTATTATCCTGTTGGGGCAATTTTTCTATAAAAGTCTGTGCTAAATATGGCGGACCCAAAAAATCTGTGAAAGCAGCAAATCCGACAATATTATACTTTCTTAAATCAGGAATACCGTCTTTAACGATGTTGAAAATATCGATTTCAATATGTTTGATATTTTTTACGATATACTGGCAAGCTAATTTTGTATTGCCAGAGCCCGAATAGTAACAAACAATACCCCTCATTTTTAAACCTCCTTTTTATTATAATTTCAACCTCGGGGATGTTGCCTACGTTTGCGTGTATGAGTAGTGGCGGACTTCGGAGCGAATACCTATCAAGGTACACGAACTTTGATGCGAGGTAGAACTCTCGAATATGCTACAAGCCCCGCCATTACTTATACACGATGTTGTGCGTTCGTTATTTTTTATCGATTGTCTCAAAATTAAATCCTTTTATTATTAGCCAGACTGCTAAAAATAATTCATTTAAAATCATCGGTATCAATAATGCATTTAATATTGATATATTAACTCCAAACAATTTAATTATTGTTACTATGAAAAGTATTATCGTGGCGAGAATTCCCCAAATGGAAATAAATCTTGGAATAACCTGGGTTCGATAAAATAATAGATAAAAAAACAGTGCCCCAACAATAAAAAAATATATATGAATATTTTGATAAATAATGTCTCGATAGCCTTCTAATGAAGGATTCAAAATAAATATTCCACCGATAATCATTAATATACCTTCAATAAACCTGGATATCAAATATGCATAGTTCATTTTTTTATTATTATCAGCATTAAATATTGGAAACATTAATAAAGCAATGCCAATTACAGCGAGTCCGCTTATAATATCCGTAATAACTCCCAGAGTTATGTTTTTTGTAATCGTGTATGTAAGCATGCTATAAGCCGCTAAAATTAATATACCGGCTAATGAAGCTCTTTGTCTGTTTGAAATATTGATAATCATTTTATTCAACCTTTTAATTATATTTTTACTCTTTTATAAGTTTAACTAATTTACAATGGTTTTGAGAAACTACATTGGCTGCTGCCACAAATTAACGGATAGGCTTCAAATAAAAGGAAACACTACAGTTAAAGCTAATATTCATAAACTGATAGTCGGGTTCCTGTGTTTTAATTAAATATGCCTGCGGCCCTATCGCAATTCCCCATCTTTTAGCTATAAACCACTCCTTATCTAAACTCATGTTTATTCCATATCCATTCCCTTTTTTATCGCCCATAGGTTCTTTCCAATCACGGGCAAAAGATACTCTCCCATACGCTCCTGAAACAGATAATTTTATATTATTAGGTGAACGATATGTAAAACCCAGTCCAACTACATCAAGATTTATATAGTTATACTCACCGACTGCTATCTTATTCAAACCACCAAATTCACCGATATATAAAGCATACTTATCATTAAATCCCCAGCCGATTGCATGGTTTTTGGTGCCAATTGAAAGACCTGATTCATTGATATTCGAATTTTCCGTCGTGTAACCCGGTCCGAGGCTAAATTTTACGAAAAATCCTTTTTGTGCATTAACATAAGTTGTTGAGAAAAAGATAAAACAAATTAATAACACTAACTTGTTACAAATAGTAACTTCTTTCAGTTCTTTTTGTGTCTTTAATATCCATCTCTGTTTTTTAGCCAAACACAGATTGGGAAAGTATTTTGTTTTGCTCATGACATTCCTTTTAATTACTGTATGACGACAATGTTGGTTTATTTGTTACAAGGTAGCTCCATTATAATGACGCACAACGTTTGTGTATATTCATTGTTGTTATACCGCCAAATTGGAGGGATAACAACAATTGTGTTTATTTTCTACTATATTTATCATTTCGTTTTTCCACATATAGCATACACATGAGCGACAAGGATAACTGCTGATAGACAGCTCTCCATGTCGTATAAAATTCCAGATGGTATTTGTGTAAATCATTGTCAACCCAATTTTAAGCATAAGATTGGCATAAGTCAAACGGAATCTTCAGTTCTGTCAGGAGCTAACTCCTGACGATTGAAATTAGCCTTGCGAAGGTTTTAAACCTTCTAAAAGAGATCGTTAATATGACCAAAGAGCC
>JAHIOG010000279.1 GCA_018895675.1 bacterium | reverse complement strand
TATAGGGGTGGTTAATATATTTACAAAATCAAAGAATATCGTTACACAGGACAAAACTTTTACCTTAAAGAGGTCTCATTGAGGAAAATTGCCATACTTTATCTCGTTTCTTGCGTCTTGTATCTTGTGTCTCTGATCTCCTGCCCGGAAAAATCCACGGGTCCGGACGGAATAGCGGTTCCGACAAATATCACCATTGAATTAGTTTCCGGAAATACAATTCGACTCACCTGGAACTGTAAATCCGACGATATATCGGCTTTTCATATTGAACGTCGCCTTGGCGAAAATCCCTGGCAATTCAATTATGCTGTTGTTGATCCTGATAGTTATTCATTTTCCGAACCATTCAATCCGAATTCAGACACCTTGATCGCATACCGGGTACGTACTATTATTGATAGCGATTCGTCGCTTGAATCCGCCGCCTGTGTCTTGTTTCCCTCAGAGACCACCCCCAACAATCTTAGTGTCAAGCAAATCGACCTGCAAAACTTCCGGCTGCATTGGCAGGACAACAGCATCGGCGAAGATTATTTTGCGATTGATAAGAAAACCGGTGCTGGCGACTGGCGATTCAACTATATTTTACTTGATGAAAATTCTACCGAATATATCGACAAAGCCGGTTCAAGTTCGGATACCGTATATTATCGTTTATCGGCTGTCGCAGGAATCAGCCAGTCCGAAACCAGCCCGGTAGTCAGCCAAAAATTGTCCGCACTTTCTCTTGAGAATCTCTATTTCGGTACGGACAATTCCCTTGAAGTCATGACCTGGAATGTCCAGAATTTTCCCCGCAATAATGACATTACTATTTCAAGTTTCGCCCGGGCTATTCAATCCCTGGATATTGATATCATCGCATTGCAGGAGATAGAGAGCTCGACTGGATTTTATTCATTAATCGATTCTCTCGATCATTATCAGGGTTTCCGCGCCAGCTCGGCTTATGCGAGTATGAATCTTGCTATTCTGTACAATACAAACTCGGTTACAATCGATTCTGTCTATGAAATCCTGGAAAATGAATGGCGCGCTCTGCCGCGTTCACCATTGGTAATAGAAGGATATTGGAAAAACAATCCTGTTATCGTGATCAATAATCATTACAAATGCTGTGGCGATGGAGTAATTGAGCACGGAAACACCGATGACGAAGAATACCGCCGCTACCGGGCTAGTGAGTTACTGGAAAATTACATCCAATCCCACTTTGATGATCAAAATGTCATCGTAGTTGGCGATCTGAACGACGATATTACCGACCATCAGAACAATAATGTATTCCAACCATTTATCAATCAATCCAATGCATATATGTTTGCCGACATGAGCATCGCATCCGGCAGCAGCGCCCTGTGGTCCTATCCCACCTGGCCCAGTCACATCGATCATATTTTGATCAGCAACGAACTTTTTGATGAATTCAATGATACCCGCAGTGATATTCAGACGATCATCGTTGATAATTATATGTCCGGCGGCTGGAACGAATACGCCGTCAAAATATCCGACCATCGACCGGTGGCAATAAAACTGTATTTCCAACCATGAGTAACAAAACTATGCGAAAAATCAGCCTGTTTTTCATCATCAGTCTATTATTCACATTCGTAAGCTGCTCAAAACAGACCGGCGAATCCGACTATGTTCCCGCTGTGACCTCGATTGTGGATAAGCAATTTAACTTCCATATTGTCACGCCGGGCGTCTGGCGATCATCTCAACCGAACCGAGAATCCCTGGACCGTATGAAAAAACACGGACTGAAAACGGTCATCAACCTGCGGGGTGATAAAGCCACAAATCTTTGGGAGCGGCATATCGCCGATAGCCTGGGACTAAAATATTACAATATTCAGATCGACGCCCGCTACGAACAGAATACCGATACGGTCCGGTATATCCTGTCAATAATGCATGATTCCGCTCATCAGCCGGTACTTATCCACTGTCTCGGTGGAAAAGACCGCACGGGAATGCTTTCGGCAATCTATAAAATGCGCTATTGTGGAACCAGCTTCGAAGATGCTTATCGGGAAATGCTGATGTACGGTTACCATGAAAACGACTATCCTCATCTCGTTGAAACGATCACAGAGACAGGAAACCATTCAGCGAATTAAGCGCCTATTCCGAAATGATCACCAAAGCAAGTAAAGCAGATAAATCCATGTCTTTAAAAATTCCAATAAACTCGCCCGTTTGGAGTTGAACGGCAGATCTCCGTAAAATTATCGAATTTTTATATTTCATCAATATTGTAATAGCCTCTTGCTTGGTGACATAATAAATCGCTGCTACGTTGTGTTAATTTTCATGACTGTCAATGCACAAAAGTCCTTTTTACAGGATTAATGATGAGGCGCGTGCAATAGCGTATCGATTTAATTCCCTACTCAGGTGAACTTACGAGATTTAACCGGTTCACTACTTTATCAGCCGTGGTGACAAATGCGAATCCGAATGCAAGATTAAGAAGACTTGCCTGGTGCATCTCTTCGTTGATCGTCCCTGTTCCATCGGCAAGAACGAACACTCTGTAATCCCGGTAATAGGCGTCGCGAGCGGTGGATTCACAACACAGATTGGTCATGATGCCGGAAACAACAAGGTCTTCTACCCTGAGACAACGAAGCACGGTCTCCAGGTCGGTATTATAGAATGAAGAGTAACGGTGTTTGAAAATGACTTTCTCATTGAGCGCCGGCGCAAGGTCGGGATGAATTTCGCTTTCCGGACTTCCTTCGAGACACATTCCTTCCCACCACCATTGCATTATACCGCTGTCAAGATTATCGGGATGGTGAACATGCCGTGTAAAAATCACCGGACGTCCAGCCTTACGGAAAGCCCCAATGACGCGCCTCAGCGTCGGTAGAATAGCCGGACCGCCACAAGTGAATGTCGGAGAACTGGCATCCAGAAAAAATTTCTGCATATCGATTACGATCAGGGCGCTCTTATCCGGGTTTAACGCCATCTCATGCTGATTATACGGGTGAATCTTCGCCAGCCACTGTTTGCTCTTCCGGGCAATGGTTTTATCTGTTACATATATTTCCACAGCAATTCCTTTCTTTAGTCTCTATTTAATTGACTACGTTTATACAAATCCGGCGTTAAAATTTATAAATGGCAACCATTGCTGTATAAACTATCATACAAAAAAAGGTGTTAATGAATTATTCTGTCCATTTTACTACAAGTCCAATGATAACATAACTGGAGATTATTTGCTCTCGAACCATATGAGGTCCATAACTAATAAAATGAAGGTTAGTAGGACCTTCAGATAAATTTTGAATACCATCGATGTAATAAGGTATACCATGACCACAGACTATTTCAATTACAGCGTCCCCGTTCAGCTTTTTGGTTTCTCTTTCTAGTTTTTTAAATGCATTCTTCCAATCTATTTCTTCGATAAAATCTATCCAATATTTGTTGTTTGGCGCCATAGGTCTATTTTTAAGCTCTCTAAAACACGTACTGTATGAATAACCAGAATGAAGGAGTTCTAAAGGAATGACGATAAGTCCAAGTATCCCAAAATTCTGATTAGGTTTTCCTTGAATATATTTACAGTCATTTTTTTTATTATAGTATTTATTAAACTGTTGCATTAGAAGGTCAGGAGGATAGAACTGCCGAGTATCCAATTCAGGGGCTTCTTTTTTAATATTCCCTGTTGGATGACTAAAAACGAATGGTTTTATCGAATCTAAATTAGAAAAGTAGAAAATGAATTCATTCGAATTTCTATTTTCAAGAGCAAATAAATTGGGGAATATACTCAAAAAGAGTACTATCATTATAGCACTTAACCATTTTATAGTAAATATTTTATTTCTCATAATTCAGATCCTCATTTTATTAATCCATAACAACGTACGAGTAAGCGGCGACATAGAGATTTATTATTGTAATGCATTTGTGCACTAATCATCTACTTCACCCGATTGATATTGTTACATTTTCCATAGATTATTTTTTTGTCTTTTTCTTTCCTCTTTTAATAAACCAACAGCCTTATTGAATGTTTCCTTATGGAAATCATTAACAGGTATATGTGCTTTTGGTTCACCAAAGTGAGAAACCAGCCATTTTATATCAGTTTTATTTAATATTGTTGAATTTCTATAGCCTATTTCATGGTAGGGCATTTTAAGGCAACTTATTTCTTTTTTTGGAAGAACTTCGGAAAGGTTAAAAGAAGGTTCTCTTAATTCATATAAATATGGTTGGGATGCAAAAAAATCATACTCACAAGCAACCTTATATAATCTCTTTAACCATTTTTCATAATTTTCATTTCTTTTAATCTTGTACTTAATGAGCATCCTAATGCAGATACAAGTGTCTTTATAACCAGCGGGTAGGGGAATACTTTTCTCTGCATTTTTCAACCTCGCATAAATTTGGTCTAAAGTCGGAATTTTGGGGGTTTTTACCGGCTCAAATACCTTTAATTCAGGAAAAACATCTTTAGAAGAAAGATAGTTTCGTTTGCCCTTAATGAACTCATTTAATTTTGGGTAGGAATTAAGGTCATCAATTTCTTTGATTTCCTGGCAAATCTCTTTTTCTACATATGGTTGACTTTTACCAAAAACAACTCTTTTAAATATTTTTAGAATAGACATTCTATATCTCCATAAATTTTTTTACAATGTAAACACGTTCATTGAGATCTGGCGCAAAATCTTCATATAGCAAAACTGCTCTACAAACTTCTATTATACAACTAAATTTATTATCGCTTAATCTCATTCTTATCAGGATAATAATTAACATTAAGCAAAAACACAATGGAAATTTACCGGATTCGGATAAAAACACATTTTTTCTGAAACTATAGCCCAGCCTTGCGAAGGCTTATATCCTCAACATAGATAAAAACTTAATCCTTCTCGAAACTGCTCTGATTATATCGATATATTTTTCCGACCCGAAAATCACACTATCTAATTTATTATT
>JAHIOG010000278.1 GCA_018895675.1 bacterium | reverse complement strand
GACAATATTGTTTTTTAAGAGATTCTGAAATCGAATTAACCCGATTAAAGACATCCGTTGTATCGGCAAACAGAATCCGAATAAAAATAAATGAAAATAAAACTATATGTTTAAGCTGATTACGTTTTTTCAATTAAAGCTCCCCTATAATTTTTAACTAATAGGCATATCCGAGCGTTGTTTGGTATTCAATTTCATCTAATATAACATTTATTGCCTTTTCGATGACCGGATCGCTATCGAGATCATTTTTAATCCGTTCCGTCAAGCCACCGGCAAGAGTGGAAATTTCACTGGTGAGACCGCGTTTGATGTACGAAAGATTTGAATCAAAATCCGATACCTTCATAGAATCATATAAAGCATAAAATGAAGTAAAGGGATTCCGGACAGATTTGAAATGCTCTTCTTTAAGCAATTCCTTTTCGAGATCCCGTAATTTTTTCTCATTCTTTTGGTAATATAAAAATCCATCTTTATCCAGATAAGTCTTAAAATCACTAATGATCTTTTCATCAACTACAACCGGTGTTGAAATTTCGCCTTGCTCAGATTTGTACTTGATCGCATAGGAATAAAACATATTCTGACGCCAGAGCTCGCGGACATAATCCGGCAGTGATTCCACTTTTACTTCAATGTCAGGAACGATTCCCCCGCCACCTTTCAGTATGCGACCATTTTTCGAGTAGAACAATGTATCATCGGAAACATGTTTTTCGACCAGTTCGGGGTTGTTCAGATAATCCGGTTTCTGGATCAGTCTTCCGCTGGGAATATAATATTTTGCCGTCGTAACTTTCACCGAATGAGTTTTATCAATTCGAAAAACTGTCTGAACCAGTCCTTTACCAAAACTGGGCACACCGATGACGATTCCACGATCCAGATCCTGGATTACACCGGCGACTATCTCGCTGGCTGAGGCGCTGCCCTTATTCACCAATACGACAATTTTTATATCATGTGATAAGTATGGTTTCTGACGTGAAACAAACACTTTGTTCGCAGCCTCAGTGCGTCCTTTTGTATATAGAAGAGTATCTCCCACATCGGTAAATAACTCCGAAACAGCTAATGCTTCGGATAACAGACCTCCTGGATTTCCACGTAAATCCAGAATCAGCGCCTGAATGCGTTTATCCTCTTTTCTCAGCGAAGAGATTGCCTGGCGAACTTCCATCGAAGCGCCTTTCGAAAACCCTGACAGCCGGATATAAGCGATATGATCCTGTAGCATGCCACTAAAGCTCACATCGTTTACACTGATATTATCTCGCGTCAGTGTATATTCACTCAATCCGGCAACACCTGGTCTGCGAATCGTGAGCGTTACGGTTGTGCCGATTTTGCCACGGATCATTTTTGCGGTTTTATTAAGATCAAGTCCAATTGTTGAAACCGAATCGATTTTCAGCACCTGATCCCCGGGAAAAATATTCGCCCTGCTTGCCGGACTCCCCTCCATCGGAGAAATAACCATCAATGTATCCTTCCGCATGCTGATACGCAGTCCAACGCCACCGTAGCTTCCTTTTGTTAAGGTTTCGAGAGGCTCTTTCTCCTCTTCAGTCATAAAGACCGTATAGGGATCCAGCTCTTTCATCATATGGCGGATGCTGGTTTCAACAAACTCTTCAGCCTTTATCGGATCGACATAATTAGTAAATAGCTGTCGATAAACTTCATTATACAATCGGATAGAGTTTGATATTTCCTTATAGAGGTTGGTTTTATTAACTGCAAAGATCACCGTTACTGAAATCAGTAAAATGATCAGTATTTTAGTTTGCTGAGATTTAACGATTTTCATTCTTTTCTCTCACTCTTTATTGATTTTACATAGTTCCATATCTCTTTAGATATTTCTTCAGCAGGACGGTTACCATCGATTAGGATCATCCGATCGGGTTCTTCCCGCGCTATGGCAATAAATCCTTCTCTCACTCTTTTATGAAAAGTTATGGTTTCCTGTTCCAGTCGATCCAGATTTATTTTGCCCAACCTTTGCAAACGTTCTTCCAACGAAATATCGAGAATAAATGTTTTATCGGGAATCAGGGATTCGGTGGCGACTGCATTCAATCGCTTGATAAATTCCAGATCGATTTCTCTTCCATAACCCTGATAAGCGGTTGTGGAATCATAGAACCGGTCACAAATAACGACTTTTCCCGCTTCCAACGCCGGGACAATCGATCGCATCGTCAATTGATACCGGCTTGCTGAATAAAGCAACAGCTCCGTTATCGGCAACATGCTACTATGATTTTTATCCAGTAAAATATCCCTGATTACTTCACCAATCCGGGTTCCACCGGGCTCACGGAATAACCGATAGTCAATCTTTTCCTGATTAAGGCGGTGAATTAACTCATTGATTTGAGTTGTTTTTCCCGAACCATCGATCCCTTCAAATGTAATTAATATTCCTTTATTCATAACATTGAAGTTTAAGACACTCCGACATAGAAGGCAATTAAAAGTAATACTAATTCTTATAAATAATCGAACTATGATGCATTAAATGTCGATGTCAATCACTTTTACGCAATTCATTTGGCAGAAAACGGTAACTGAGGTAAAGAAACGGCGTATCGATTGCCGCAACAATTATTTTTAACAAGTAAGTTGAGATAATGATTTGCAGAACAATTTTGAAAGGAAATATCCCGATAAAGGCAATCAATGAAAAAATCAGGGAATCGATCAACTGACTGGTCCACGTCGAAGCATTATTGCGCAGCCACAACATCCGGCTTTTGGTTTTAATTCGAATAAAATGATAGATCCAGATATCATGCAGCTGGGATATTAAATAAGCCACCATAGATGCGAGTACAATACGAGGCGCAAAGGAAAAAATCGTTTTCATTCCTTCGTTCACAGTATCAAACTCTGACGGCTTTATCAATAAAATAAATTGAGAAGTGACCAAATAGAAGATGGCGGCAAAGAACCCTATAAATACTGCTTTACGCCCCTCTTTCTTTCCATAATGTTCACATAACAGATCAGTCGTCAGGAAAATAGCGCCATAGGTAATATTGCCTCCTGTAGCGCTGATTCCAAACAGTATAAATTGTTTCGTCACAAAAATATTTGCCAGGACAATACAAACGGCGATAAAGGCATAAAGCCACTGTTTGCCCATCCTGAATGTAAATAGCGTCGCGCTTAACACAACGATAATCATTAGAAAAAATATCAGTTCATTTACCATAAATATCTCTTATTGAATATAATAGTTAAGAAGAAAAATTGAAATCACAGGTCAAAGGTCAGGCTTCGTCCCAGCTACCCATCTTGGAATATTTTTCAATTCGGAGTCGAATTAATTCATCGATCGGAATAGCGCTCAATTCGTCGATATTGCGCAAAATACTCTCTTTTAAGACCCTTGCGGTTTCGTCAGGATTGCGGTGAGCGCCGCCATCGGGTTCCTGAATGATTTCGTCTGCAATTCCAAGGTCTTGCAGGTCCCGTGCGGTTACTTTCATAGACTCCGCGGCAATATTGGCTTTACCTGCATCACGATAAAGAATCGATGCACATCCTTCTGGACTGATAACCGAAAACCAGGTATTTTCCAGTAAAACAAAGCGGTCACCGACACCGATTCCCAGTGCGCCGCCGCTGGCGCCTTCTCCGATAATGACGATGAGAATAGGTGTTTTCAGGCGACTCATTTCGAACAGGTTTTTAGCAATCGCTTCAGCCTGTCCCCGCTCTTCAGCGCCAATTCCAGGATAAGCGCCGGGTGTATCGATAATTGAGACAACGGGTTTGTGAAATTTTTCTGCCAACTTCATCGCCCTAAGCGCCTTGCGGTATCCTTCCGGATGAGGCATACCGAAATTTCTGTACAGATTGTCCTTTGTATTTTTACCCTTTTGATGACCAATTATGACCACTTTGTGTTTATCGATTGTGGCAAATCCCGTGATAATCGATTTATCATCAGCAAAATAGCGATCACCATGGATCTCAATAAAATCAGTACATATTTTCTCCAGGTAATCATTAGTATAGGGGCGTTCGGGATGCCGAGCCAGCTGAACACGCTGCCAGCGATTCAAATTTAAATATGTCTTTTTTACGAGTTTCCGGAGTTTCTCATCCAGTTTGCGAATTTCATCATCTAAATCGACGCCGTTTACCGAGGATAGTTCCCGCATCTCCTCAATCTTCTGTTCGAGCGCAAAAATTGGTTTTTCAAAATCTAATGTTAATTTAGTCATAATATTCCGTCTATATATTCAAAATGGCTTTTAATATAATTTCCACATCAAGAAATAGTGAATGGTTTTGCATATAATAATATTCGTAGTTTTGTTTGTCAATCTCATTGGGTTGGTGGGTTTCCTGCAACTGGAAGAGTCCCGTAAGCCCCGGTTTACAGCGCAGACGGCGTATATGCGGATTAGCAGATAATAATTCGCTGCCGACTATACTCATATCGCCTTTTAAAATTGAAAATAAGAGGGGAAATCGCTCAATGGTTGGATGGGCATAATTACCGTTTCGTTTTTTAAATATCAATCCCGAAAATAGTGTCCCCTCCTTACCTATAAACTTCTTTCGGTTGAAGCGATATCCGGTCGTCAAAGCATAAGGGATTATAACTGGTGACAACACAATCAATCCTAACAGTGAAAATACAAAATCAAAGACTCTTTTAGAAAAACGATTACCCATCCTGAAAAAATTATAATCCACCTCAACCAGGGGAATATCTTCAATTTTCTCGACGCTGGATTTACCTATGATATAATCCAGATGTTTCGGGACAATCTTAATATTTACGCGTACTTTTTTATTTCGATCAAGGATATTCAGGATATCATCATTACTAAACTGGTCAGTTGTAAAAATGATTTCAGTGGCTTTATGAATCCGGATAATTTCACCGAGGTCATCTATAACCCCAAGAAAGGGAAAACCAAAAGTTCGTTTCACAGCAAACTTTTTATCAACAAAGCCGAGAATTTCAAAGCCGTGCTCGATATGACTCTGCAATTTTTTAGCAATTCGTTCGCCCTCATCACCGGTTCCGGCAATGATCGTACGACGGGATAATAACGCTCTTGACAGTGGCGACTTTGGTGAAATAATCCGTCTTCGTTGCAGAAATAGCAAGAATATCCTCCACCCCGGTAAAAAGAGCATAACAATAATAAAACTCCAGATGATTAAATGAGGTGAATAGATAAAGCCCTTAAATATAAAAATAAAGATCAATGATGATAAAAAACTTAACAAAGATGCTATAGCCGCTCTTGAATACGACAATTCCCTGCGGTCATATAGACCGATCGTATAGCCGGTTCCCAGCCACAGTAAAACGTAAAAAATCAGCATCGACATCAGTATTGAATAATCGGGCAGAGGTCGCAATTGCAGTTGATGAGCAATTAATATCGCCGCTGTAACAGCAACTCCATCAACCAGCATTATGATATGTTTCTGGAAGAAACGTCCTATTAAGGATATAGAACCTCTCGTAAGAATTCCAAGTCGAAACAATATATCCAGAAAAATGGAAGAACTCTTGCTGAAATGTTTTT
>JAHIOG010000277.1 GCA_018895675.1 bacterium | reverse complement strand
CCGACCAGATTACCGCTTCGGCGTTCAGGGGCTCGCCTACACTTGCCAGATGCCGCAGCGAAGACAAATTGTGTTTTTTCACAACCTCGTCGCCGGCTTTCATTAAAGAACGGATTGCCGTGGGAGCGGAATACCACATGGTTACTTTATGTTTCTCAATGAATTTGTACCAGTTATCCGCGGAAAATCCCACGTCCATAACGCATTGTGTAATTCCCATGCTCCAGGGTCCGATAATACCGTATGACGTACCGGTAACCCAGCCCGGATCGGCTGTACACCAGTAAATATCGTCTTCCTGAAGATCAAGCACCCATTTGGTTGTTAAGTATTGCGAAATCAGGGAATAGTGAACATGTTTTACGCCTTTGGGCTGACCGGTTGTTCCTGAAGTATAATGCAGCACTGACGGAGATTCGGCTTTTGTGGGGAAGAATTCAAAATCTTTCGGTTCTTCATATTCTTCCATATCGAACGTTATCTCTCTGTCTTTCAGTGGTTTCTTCCCATCATGATCCACGATGATTACATTTTTCAGATAGGGGCTCTTCTCAATGATCCTGCGCACTTTCGAGACATGTTTTCTCTGAGTAATGATTGCGGTGGTTTCCGCATTATCCAGGCGAACATGCAGAGATTCGTCTCCAAAGGCAGAGAAAAGCGGCTGGGCAATCGCTCCGATTTTCAATACTCCCAGAAAACCAATATAGAGTTCGGGAATCTTATCCATAAAAAGGCAAACCCTATCCTCGTTCTTCAATCCAAGGCTTCGCAGAAAAGCCCCAAATTTATTACTCTTTACACGAATATCATTGAAAGTATATCGCCTGGCGTCTCCGCCCAAGCCTTCCCAGATGAGAGCCGTTTTACCGGCTTTCCCCAATTCACAGATGCGGTCGGAACAGTACCAGCCAATATTTATGACTTCGCCTTCACTATAACCGAGTTCTTTCTCGGCTATCGACCAGTCAAAGTTTTTCAGTCTGTCTTCATATGAACCTATGTTTGACATAAGCAGCTCCCATTTACTTTTCAATAATAACTATTGCGCTTGCATAATTTTTCAGGTGGGTAAGCGAAACATGAATGTTGTCAATTTCGTTTTCCTCGGCAAACTCTTTTGATTTTCCATAAAGCTTCAATACCGGTTTTCCCAATTTATCATTCAATACTTCAATTTCATTGAAAGCCATACCGCTCCGCCAGCCCGTTCCGATCGCCTTAAAGAAAGCCTCCTTTGCGGCAAAGCGGGCGGCATAGCACTCGGCGAAATTTTTTCTGTTATCGCAATATTCGATCTCGGCTGGTGAAAATATATTTTCCTTAAATCTGTTTTGCTCAAGTTGCTTCCGAACTCTATCCACTTCGATATTATCTATTCCTAGTCCGAAAATCATAAAATCACTAACGATTACTTATAAAAGTTTTTCTTTCAGGCGCTTCAATATCTCTTCGGTCATTCTGTCAAGATCGTATTCCGGTTTCCAATCCCATTCTTCTCTGGCGGCGGTATCATCCAGAGAATTGGGCCAGGAATCCGCAATTCCCTGGCGAAAAGGATCGATGTCATAATCAATCACAAAATCAGGAATATGTTGGCGAATCGATGCAGCAATTTTCTCGGGGTCGACACTCATGCCTGTGACATTAAAGGCATTACGATGAGCCAGCCTGTCCGGATCAGCTTCCATCAGATCTACAGCAGCTTTTATAGCGTCCGGTATATACATCATGTCAAGGAATGTGCCGGCTTTCAGGAAGCAGGTGTATTTTTTCCGTTTGACGGCTTCATAATAGATATCCACCGCATAATCCGTCGTGCCGCCGCCCGGCAGTGTCTTATAAGAGATGATCCCAGGATAGCGCAGTCCGCGAGTGTCCACGCCAAAGCGTTTGTAGTAATAATCACAGAGCAACTCTCCGGCAACCTTTGTAACCCCATACATAGTGTTCGGGCGCTGAATGGTATCCTGTGGTGTATTTTCTGAAGGTGTTGTCGGTCCAAAAGCGCCAATACTGCTTGGCGTAAACACGGCGCAATTGGATTCCCTTGCCACCTCGAGGATATTGTAAAGCCCGTTAATATTAATTTCCCAGGCCAGCTGTGGATTATTTTCCGCCGTTGCCGACAGAAGAGCCGCCAGATGATAAATAACAGTGATTTTCTCTTCGTGAACAATCCTGGCGATCTGCTTCGCGTTGCTTACATCCAGAACTACGCATTTACATTCTGCCGTTTCATCATCACATCGCGTTTCTCTTATATCGGAAATTATCACATTATTGGCGCCATATCGTTTACATAAAGCGGTCGCCAGTTCCGAGCCAATTTGTCCTAAAGATCCGGTCACAAGAATCTTTTTCATGTTGTGTTCCCTAAAAAGTTGTGTTGTTTTTCAAAGTCGAGAATTAATTGCATATTATATTTAAAAATTTGAGGTAATTTTCCTTCAATTCCAACGACTTTTACATAATGATACGAATATCACGCCATTTTTGAGAAGAAAATAATCAATCCAATAAAAGATAGAAATCATACCAAACCAATTCCTGACCGGAGGTCTCCTTGAGACATAAGAAATATCCTATAATTTATAGTTTATATTTAATCATAGTATGTAACCTCCCCTTTTTCCTCCGGCAGCTGCCGGAAGGGGATTATGGGGTGGTTAATATATCTGCATAATCAAAAAACATTGTTTCATAGGACAAAACTTTTAAAAATCACTATAAAATAGAGAACCCTGAAGTCAGTTTCAATATAAAAAAGGGGCGGGATACCCCGCCCCTT
>JAHIOG010000276.1 GCA_018895675.1 bacterium | reverse complement strand
GAAAACCTGATTAAGTCCATTCAGAAAGTCAGTCAGGCTAAAAAAGAGCATTCAACCAAGACTGAAGTCAAAGACAAAAAAGAATAACTCACTAAAAAAAAATTAAATGGATAAGAGCAGGTCATCAAAAAGCCTTCCTCATTTATATAGTCACATTCTTCAGAAATATTTCGAAGAAATAAGTCATGAAGAACCGTTGACGCCCGAGGAAGAAATTGAACTGGCGGTAAAAGTTCGACAGGGGGACTCTCAGGCTCTTGATAAATTATTACGCGCTAACTTACGGTTTGTTGTATCTGTCGCGAAGAAATACCAAAATCAGGGGCTTTCACTGGAAGATCTGATCAATGAAGGAAATATAGGTCTGATAAAAGCCGCTCAAAGGTTTGATGAAACCCGTGGGTTCAAATTTATATCATATGCAGTTTGGTGGATACGTCAGACAATTTTACAATCGATATCTGAATATTCTCGATTAGTACGTCTTCCGCTTAATGTCGTGGGTAATTTAAACAAGATTTCAAAAATCACGTCCGAATTTGAACAGGAGTATGAACGGGAACCAACAGCACAAGAGATTGAAGAGATCCTGGAAAAGGAGAATATTGATTTAGAGGTTGCAAGACAATTAGACGAAGGGATTATGAGTATAAATACACCCATCGGTCATGACGGGAGCGGAACTTTGCAGGATATCTTAAGCGGTATGGATGAAAATGATCCGGGCAGATTATTGCAAGAAGAGTCGTTTCATATGGAGATAGAAAGAGCGCTTCGTAGTCTCGATGATCGAGAAGCAATGGTGATACGTTTGTATTTCGGCATCGGTCAAGAACTTCCGATGACGTTAGAGGAGATTGGAAATCGTCAGCATCTGACTCGCGAAAGAGTTCGGCAAATAAAGGAAAAAGCATTAAGAAAATTGCGACATGCTTCCCGAGCGCTATTATTAAAAGGATATTTAGGTTAATAAAATTATTGACAATGTGTTTTTGAATTGTTAAAATGAGGCGTTGACAAAAACACGGGGTTGAAGATAAATATAATTGTAGCAGGGGAATGAAGAAACAGTCACGGTTTGTTCTAATCTGGAACACAAAAAGATCTCCAAAGTCCGTTAACTTAAGCCATCGTCAATTAATTGGACTTGGGGTTGTTTCTGCTATTTTATTCAGCATTGTCGTTATAATTAGTATCAATGTATTTTCCGATATCATCTATAAAACAAAAGTTGCTCGGTTACAAAAGAGTAATAGTAAGTTGATTGGCACTTTGTATGATTTGGAAAACAGAATCCAACAAATGGAATCGGAAATTCAGGTACTTGCCGAAAAAGATCAGGCTCTACGCACCTACGCTGATCTACCTGTTATTGATAAAGATATTCGCAAACTAGGTATTGGTGGTAAATATACTTTTCAAGGTGATGAGATTGATAACCTTTTACCTGATGGTAATATAAAAGTATCTGACTTAGCAAATGATCTTGACCGTTTGACACGTGAAATCAAGTTAGAACGGATCAGTTATGAGGAGATATACAATGCGATCAAGCATCGTTCTCCTCAAATAAAGTCGACGCCGTCGATCCGACCGGTGAATACCGGGTACATTTCAGATGGTTATGGTTACAGAAGAGATCCCTTCTCCGGAACACATCAATTTCATTATGGTATTGATATTTCATCACCAACAGGTACTCCGGTGTATTCCACTGCCGATGGTGTTATTAGAAGTACTAATCGCAGTGGGACCTATGGAAAAATTATCAAAATTGACCATGGATATGGTTATTCAACCTTCTATGCACATTTATCTAAAATAGTAGTAAAGCCGGGTGACGTCGTAAAACGTGGTCAGAAAATCGCCGAAGTCGGTTGCACCGGGCGAAGCACGGCTTCCCATTTACATTATGAGATTCGTCAATATGATATAAATAAAAATCCTCTGGATTATTATTTTACCGGTTATATTCGCTAAATAGCTTCATCCAAATTTTATTCAATATTTAATTCAGCTTTAATAATAAGTTGTATTTGCTTAATTTTCGCAGTGTATGAATTCTAAGAAGTATTATATAGAAACCTATGGTTGTCAGATGAATGAAGCAGATTCGGAAATTATGGCAGGTCTGCTTGAAAGAGTGAATTATACTTCAACATATTTACCGGAAGAAGCCGATATTATTCTCGTTAATACTTGTAGTGTGCGCCAGGGCGCCGATAATCGCGCGATAGCACGTCTATCACAGTTTAAACATTTAAAAAAACAAAATCCGGATTTATTACTCGGACTGGTAGGTTGTGTAGCTCAGCGTGATAAAGGAAAAATATTAGAAGAGAAACCTTTCATCGATCTGGTCCTTGGGCCCGATACATACAGACAGATTCCGGAATTACTAAACAAACAGGAATTACCGTTTGTTGACGTCCATTTATCAAAACAGGAAGTTTACGATGGATTAACGCCGTTTAGGAACACCCGGGTAAATGCCTGGGTATCGATAATGCGGGGTTGTGATAAATTCTGTTCCTATTGTATTGTCCCTTTTACCCGGGGAAGAGAGAGAAGCCGCTCTGTTAAAAGTATCGTTGAAGAAGTGAGTCAGGCAGTTTGTGACGGATACGTTGAAGTCACTCTTTTAGGTCAAAATGTTAATTCGTACTGTTATGAAGAAAACCGGTTTCCGGACTTGCTTCTTACTGTTGCTGAAATCCCTGGTGTTAAACGGATACGATTTATGTCACCTCATCCGGAAGATATCGATGAAGCGATGCTGGAAGTCATGCATGAGCATGAAAATATCTGTAAACACATCCATCTTCCACTTCAAGCCGGATCAACGAAAATATTAAAATCGATGAACCGGACATATACACGAGAAGAATATCTCAATCTCATCGCTAAAATCAGGAAATACATGCCGGGTTGTGGTGTTACGACTGATATCATTGTCGGTTTTCCCGGAGAAACTCACAATGATTTTAATGATACGCTTTATGTTATGGATCAGGTGGTATTTGACAATGCCTATATGTTTAAATACTCACCAAGACCAAATACACAAGCCGCTAAATTACCAGACGACGTTCCGGGAAAAGAGAAATCAGAGCGGCTTAACACCGTTATTGAAAAACAGAAAGTCCATACTCTTCAAAAGAACAGAGCCTTGATCGGAACTGTCCAATCTGTCCTGGTTGATGGCATCAGTAAAAAAGATAGTAATGAAAAAATTGGTAGAACAGATACAAATAAAATGGTAATTTTAAAGGAAGGAGACGCCGACATCGGAAATATTGTCAATGTACAAATTATCGATGCAGCAGGCGTAAGTCTATTTGGCAAAATTCAATAATTCATGAGGGAGATATGAAATATTTAAAACTCTTGGTGCTGATCCTTGTCATTTTAATTCTTTTGGTTTTTGTCGTTCAAAACGTTGGTCAGAAAATTACATTGAAATTTTTTACTGACTCCTACTCATTTTCGACAGAAATGATTGTTGTGCTGCTGATATCGCTTGTCATTGGATTTTTAATTGGATATTTACTGGCTGGTATTCAAATTCTGGAACAAAAAAACAAACTGCGCGTGTTAAATTCGGAATATAAAAAATTAAAAAAAGAAGTCGATTTGCTCAGAAACAAGGAACTTGAAGACGTCGAGGAAAACGAATAATCTAAGTAAAAGGTACTAATTATGGCTAGCATTGAAATTGTTTTTATAGTCGGATTACTGTTTTTTCTGGTGATAATATTTGGAATGATCATTGGTCGTAGAAAAACAGTAACAAAACCGAAATCCTCCCTATATACTCAGGCATTAAACCACATTCTTCAGGGTGAATATGAACTTGCCATTAAAGAATTGAAGGCGATCATAAATAAGGACACCAGCCACATCGACGCCTATATCAAATTGGGAAATTTGCTTCGTATAACCGGAAAATTAAAAGCCGCTGTAAAAGTGCATCAGGCATTGCTTTATCGGCAGGACATCGATAAAACCCAAAAACTGGATATTATGCGGAACCTCGTTGATGATTATGTAGAACTGGACGAAAAGGGGATTGCTTTATCGGTTGCCTTAACTATTCTGGATGTCGAAAAGAAAAATATATGGGCGCTGGAAAAAATCTGGCATTTATACCGGGATCTCAGAAAATGGACTAAAGCTTCCGAATATATGGAAAAGGTTCTACATTTTCGCAAAGAATCCAATAAACGTCTGATGGCGATTTATAAAGTTCAGGAAGGTTTGGAGAAATTTGAAAGTGGCGCGAACCACGATGCGAGATTGATTTTCCGTAAAGCCATAAAAATTGATCCTGCTTGTGAAGCGCCCTACTATTATATGGCGGAATCTTATGTAAAAGATCGACGTGAAGTGGATGCCGTCGAATGGTGGGTGAAATTTGCTGAAATTGCGCCGGACAAAGCCTGGCTGATTTTTAATCCACTTCAGAAAGTTCTGTTTAACCTGGGAAATTTTGGAAATATCGAAGATTTTTACCTGAATATCCTGAAACGTAAGCCGGGAGATGTTCGGACAATTACTGCGCTGGCGAATTTTTATGAGAGAAAAGGCGATCTACATAAGGCGTCGGAACTTGTTGAAGATCTTATCGAAACAAACCCGACTTCCATAATTGCCAAAATTGCATATTGTAAATTTTTAGTTGTACAGAAACGTGAACAAGAAGTCAGTGATGTGCTGAATGATATTTTATATAAATTTGATACGATCAACCAGGTTCACTGCACGAATTGCGGACATGTGGTCAAAGACATTCTCTGGATTTGCCCGGTTTGTGGAAAAGAAGACCCCATTTTAGATCAATTATGAAACATGTAATCGCAATAATTATCTGTTTGCTTATTCCCTTTATTCTGGTTTCTCAGGATTTGACGAAGTATTATGACTATGTAAATCAGGATAAGGCTGATTTGGTCAAACTGGCGATACCACAGCTGATTGGCAACTATCCCAATAATCCGGATGTTTTGTATCTTTCTGCTCTCGTGGAACCGGAAGGCGATAAGGCTTTGTTAATTTACAAAGATGTCTTAAGTCAGTATCCGAACAGTAATAAAGCCGATAACGCCCTGACAAAAATTATTGAGTATCTTTATGCAAAAGGCTTATACAAAAAGACAATTACATACTCTAAACAATTAATTGCGAAATATCCGGACAGCGAAAATGTCGGGAATTGTGTGTATATGTTACTGTGCAGTTTCAACGTAATGAATAAAAAGGATTCCGTTGATTATTATTACGCTCATTATCTGGAAAAATATTCCGATCTTGACCTGCAGTTTTATGATTATCAATCTGTGCCATTATATGTTACCGGAGACCAGTTCGCGACAAAAGTAAAACAAGTCGAGCGAGTGAAACTGCCTGAACAGCAAGTATCCAAACCAAAATATGCTCTTCAGGTCGGAGCATTTGGAAATCCCCAGAATGCATTGATATTAAAAAACAGGTTGAAATCCTACGGATACGATCCCTATGTGCAGAAAATCAAAGGTAGTCGCCAGGACCTGTTATCCGTCAGAGTGGGAAGATATGATTCCCGTGCAGACGCCGCAGAAGCGGGAAATCGTCTCAAAGCATTGCATAATATTGATTATATCGTTATTCAAAGGGATCAATGGGAATGAATGCAACCCCGGTGGGTGCCACGGTCTTCAAAATCGCTGTCTCCGATACAATCGGGGAGCTGGGTTCGACTCCCAGGCGTTCCCGCTATGCATACAGCAATTATTAAAAGTTTTGTCCTATGTAACAATGTTCTTTGATTTTGTAAATATGTTAACCACCCCTTTCCCGCAGGGACTCCCGGTGGAGAAATCCCCTTCCGGCAGCTGCCGGAGGAAAGAGGGGAGGTTGCAAACTTTAATTATTGGACATTTCTTTTATCTCAAGGAAACCTCCGGTGAGGCAATTGAGTATAATAAAAGGTAGCGGCAATTAGTAAATTGCCTCTACAGATAGTTAACATTGTGATGGTCCAGGGGTGCCGGTCTGCAAGTGCGGAACGGCTGAGAAAATACCCTTTGAACCTGATCTGGATAATACCAGCGAAGGGAGGTTATAATGACCCAAAAAACATTCTCCGCATTTTTCATTTGTATTCTAATTACGCTTTTTTTCACAAGTGTGGGATTCAGTAATGAAAACCTTATAACCGGTAAAATAGTATCACGGTCAACGGGAAAACCGATCGAATATGCCAATATATTTCTTGAAACCGGCGAGGGAACTTACTCCAATGAGTCCGGCGATTTTGTGCTGAAGTACACAATATTGCCCTGTAAATTAACTATTTCCCACATTGCGTTCAGGGATACGACATTTTTAGTAAAAAAAAGCACTGTCGGCGATATTTATCTTATTCCGGAAGTATTAACGGGCAAAGATGTCTTTGTGACTGCCACGCGAGCCGTGAGAGGTAAAACACCGGTCGCATTTTCGGAACTTACTGCTGAGGAAATTCAAAACCGCTACACTGTCGAAGATTTACCGATGATACTTGCTATGGAACCAGGTGTTTATTCTTATAGCGAAAGCGGCAACGGAACCGGTTATTCCTATGTCCAGATTCGGGGATTCGATCAGAGCCGCATCGCCGTGATGATGAATAATGTGCCATTGAACGATAATGAAAGCCACCAGGTCTATTGGGTAGATCATGGCGATGTTCTTAGTGACGCCGAAGATGTTCAGATACAGCGCGGCATTGGCAACAGCCTTTACGGCTCTTCGGCTTTTGGAGGATCGATAAATGTGATTACATCGATTGGATCCGATAAACCGGAATTGTCGTTGAATGTGGGCGCGGGTTCGTACAATACGTCGAAAATCCATCTAAAAGCCGCTAGTGGAGCGCTTTTCAATAAAAGAGTAAAACTATCGGCAAGGCTTTCACAAATTAAATCCGCAGGCTATCGCGATTTTCATGATACCGATCAAAAAGCCGGATCTGTCGGGATTGAATACGATGGTGATAAATTCACTCATCAATTCAGGGCATTGATAGGCTATGAACGAAGTCATCTGATGTGGGACGGCGTTTCTGCTGATGATATCAATGACCGGGAAAAGCGGCGCGCTGGTTATCAATCTTATATCGATGACTTTTTACAACAGGTATATTCACTGAACAGTTCCTGGCGGATCAGCGATCGTCTTCACTTCAATAATGTCGCTTACCTTGTGATGGGCGAGGGGTATTACGAGACCGAAAAGTCATCGAGTTATAATCCTGCTATTGACGATACCACAACGCGTAATAAGTTTTTTAATTACTTAGCTTCCTATAATCTCGATCAATTTTATCCGGGTTATCCATGGAGTAATGATGATGAGAAATCGTTAGGGTTTACCCGCCGGAAGTGGATCGTCAATAACTATTTCGGGATGATTCCTACACTGACATATATTCGTAATAAATATCGACTGGATATCGGTGGCGAGATTCGTTCCTATACCGGTGATCATTACGGTGAAATCGCTGATTTCTCAGATCCGGATTTATCGTCTCTAATTTCCGAAGACTGGTATCGGTATTATAACTATATTGGTGATAAACTGATCGCAACAGGTTTCGCTCACTTTGCTTTTGAACCGCTGGAAAAATTGAAACTGATTGCCGATTTACAGTATCAATACATTCACTGGAAGATGGACCAGAAGACAATCGGACATGCCGTCGGGTATCAATTGGATGCGGTGTGGAAATTCGTGAATCCGCGCTTTGGCGCGATTTATTCATTTACCGATGAGTTATCCGTCTTTGCGAATTACGGGAAAGCCCAGCGCGAACCGGCGGACGATCAGATCATCAAAGCCGATGATGTATGGAGCGCTCCCCTGAAGGCATCAGCTGAATTGATAAGCGACTATGAATTAGGCGGCAGTTATCGAAGCCGGCAATTCGAGTTCGACCTGAACCTGTATAGGATTAATTATAAAAACGAGCAGTTGAAAAACATCGATGTTGAACAGGAGGGAGAGTACGTTTATTATCATTCCGACGCGACGTTGCACCAGGGAATTGAACTGGAACTGAATTATCAGCCGTCATCATTCTGGGCAGTGAACCTGAACAGCAGCATAAGCCGGCATATTTTTCAGAGCGGTGACTGGAAGAATAAGGTCATTCCCAATGTTCCATCGTTATTATTTAACGGTAGTCTGCAATTGAATCCGATTGATCAGCTGACGTTTTTCATTGCGATGCGCTATGTGGGGAAACAGTATCTCGATAAGCAAAACCTCGGAACCAATGACGCATTTTGGCTGTTAGATTGCGGCATCCGGTATGTATTGAAGAATATTGAAGTTAATTGTAAGGTGAATAATATCCTGAATAAATTGTATTCAACATACGGGTACGGCTATGAATGGGGCGGTTATTATGCCTATTACTGGCCCGGAGCGACGCGAAACGGGTTTATATCGATTTCCTACAAATTTAGAAAATGAAGTGATCCTGCCGACTGAATATTATGTGATGTTCCTGTTCCGTAAGGTTCTCAGACCTGATGGTTATGAATAGGGCTGTAAAAACACCTGTCAGGTTTAATCGAATACGTGAACCTGAAGCAGCAAAATCTTCTAAACCTGACAGGTGTAAAAAAACAAACATTCGCATGAACGTCGGGCCGAAATAACAATGACCGAACCCAAAATACCAAACATGTTCACGATTATGAACAGACGATGCCGTTTTGGTCATTGAAAATTGGAGTTTGGAATT
>JAHIOG010000275.1 GCA_018895675.1 bacterium | reverse complement strand
TCACCAATTTTGATTTTACCCAATGAAGGTTCAGACCCTTTATAGAAGGTGGATATTTACTCAAAATTAATAGATAAAATAGTTGTTAATAGGACTATAAGGATATCATAATGGCAGTGTTATTTCGAAAAATATTCCAAAGATTTTACATAGGCATCATATTGATCGTACTTAGTCTGACTTTCCTGCAGGCGGGAGTCACCGGAAAAATAGCCGGTCGGGTTATTGATGATGAAACGATGGAACCGTTACCATTTGTCAATGTAATGGTAAAGGGAACTTATATGGGTGCAGCAACCGACATGGATGGATTTTACTCCATCCTTAATATACCGCCCGGACGATATACAATATCCATTTCTATAATTGGATACAAGGCAATGACATATAAAGATGTTCCGGTATCAATTGATTTAACAACCGAACTAAATTTTAGTGTGCCTAAATCTGCTATTGAAATGGATGAGGTTGTTGTATCAGCCAGTAGAAAACCACTGGTTGTAAGAGATCTTACTGCATCGACAGCCGTGATAAGGTCCGAAGAGATTGACCTTCTCCCGGTTGCAGATATAGAAAATATTATGGCACTTCAGGCAGGGGTTGTCGGAGGGCATGTACGAGGCGGTCGAAGTGGTGAAATTATGTATGCTATTGACGGTGTACCTATTGCCGATCCTTATGACGGAGCAGTCGCAGTGGATATTAATAAAAATTCTGTTCAGGAACTGCAGTTTGTCAGCGGCGCATTCAATGCCGAATATGGAAAAGCCTTATCAGGATACGTGAATATCGTGACAAAAGATGCGGATAACAGGATGAGGTTCGGACTGGAGAGTTATATTGGTGATCATATAAGTAATCATACGGAAATATTCAGGGCTATCGACAACATAAATCCATTAAGTATCCGGAATACAGAAGCCTACTTCAGTGTGCCCATTGTTAAGGATAAAATTTATTTTCATACGGATGTCCGTTCTTTTACAAGTGACGGCTGGATGTACGGGAAATATGTATTTAATCCCTGGGACATTACAATTAACAATGGTCCTGCGACTCCTATTGAATCGCGCTATACCTTTCAAAGCACCGGAGATAGCAGCTATGTCCCTATGAACTGGCGCAAAAAATATTACGGACATATTAAACTAACCTTTAAGCCATTTAGAAATTTTAAGATAAATTTTAACAGCATTATCGATCATCTGGACTATCAGGATTATAACCATATGTTTGCCTATAATCCGAAAGGCTATATAAAGCGATTCAGTCGGGGAAATACTAACAGTCTGACTTTTACGCATATGCTCTCGGAAGCTACCTTTTATCAGGCGATTGTCTCATCTTTTAATAAAACCTATAAACATTATGTGTACGAGGACAATCAGGATTCACGATACACGGATTATCGTCTGTTTCAGCAGCAACCTATGGAAATGCCGACTTTTCAGACCGGAGGTACTGAAAACCAGCATTTCAAGCGTCAGACGGATAGTTACCTTTTTAAATTTGATCTAACATCACAAATAAATAAGACCCACCAGCTTAAAGCAGGTATTGAAGCAACAAAATATACATTAAATTTCAAGGATATCAATCTCTTGCAGGAGCAGGGATTGCCAAACCCGTCCCAGAGTATGAATCCCTATGTTAATATGATAGTAGCAAATCCTGATAATCCTGATGAAAATCTGGCAATTGATCTCTATACAAGAAAACCCTTTGAATTTTCAACTTATATTCAGGATAAAATAGAATTGAATAACCTTATTATAAATATCGGCGTTCGGTATGATTATTTTAATTCCAATGGATTTGTATTAGCTAATGTTTCCGATCCCGACATATACCGCCCACGAAAAATAGAAAATGCGAATAAATCAGTCGCAGAGCGGCGGAAATATTGGTACAGGGATGGATGCTCCAAATCGAGTATAAGCCCCAGATTAGGTATTGCTTTCCCCATAACAGCAACCGGAGTGGTTCATTTCAGCTACGGCTACTTTTTCCAGGTGCCGAATTTTGAATTATTATACCAAAATCCCGAGTTTAAGTTTGGAAGTGGCACGGGCAATATCGGTTTGGCAGGAAACGCCGATTTGAAACCTGAAGAAACGATTAACGGCGAAGTCGGCATCAAGCAAGGCATCACCGATGACATCGCCCTGGAAGTGACCGCATATTTTCGGGATATCCGTAATCTTGCCGGTACACGCGCTGATGAGATAATGATTTGGGGCGGTTCTTCATATTACCACCAATTGGTAAACAGCGATTTTGGCTTCGTAAAGGGCATTATTCTAGCTTTTGATAAACGAATTTCAAACAACTGGGGTGCGGCAATCGATTACACCTACCAGGTAGCGAAAGGCAATGCTTCCGATCCGGCAGCCACTCGTAATCAGATAATTAGCGGCGAACGTCCGGAAATCCAGCTCGTCCGCCTTGACTTTGATCAGACTCATACGGTCAATGTCAACTTTTCTTATATTTCTCCTTTGCACTACGGTTTCAGTATCATCGGAAAATATGGCAGCGGCTTCCCATACACACCATCTCAATCGATGAACATTTCGGAATTACTCACCAATAGCGAAATAAAGCCCGGTTATTTCAATGTGGATTTAAATATATTTAAAAATTTTACTTTTAAAAACTATGATATAAGACTATTTGCCCGTATTTACAATTTATGTGATAGAAAAAACCAGATATGGGTATATGGTGATAGTGGCACCGCTGATTTTACACTCGAAGAATTTTTGCGTAATCAGCAAAATCTTCCTGAACTGGTAAATACGATTAGTGAGTTTTACAGGAATCCAACCGCCTATTCCGAACCGAGACGTTTGGAAATGGGTATATCAATTAACTGGAAAAAATAAAATTAAATAAAACGGATAGTTGAATATGGTAAAAATAAAAAAAACAGCAATTATTGTATTTGTAAGCCTTTTGTTAACTAACTGGGCATTTTCCCAGATTGGTCGCGGGAGCCCCTTAGCCCGACGCACGGGAAAGCATAATGGAAACCAGGTTTTCTGTACATTTACCAATATGGGATATACGACCTGGAATGCCTGGAAGTACGAGGCGAATGGCTATGTGATTGACATCCAGCCACTTGCAGGTGTTCGTTTACCAATCAGGGACTACCGGGTTAACGGATTATATGACGGCATTCCGGATACATTAACATCTGTTATATGCTGCAACACTCATGGCGGTGATTATAATCCCAGCGGGTCGGAATTCTGGGGTTTTGAACCGATACCAGGCTTTTTTAATGAATCAGTTCAGGGAAAAGAAAAAGGCGTCGCGATGAGTCATTTGCCGCAGACCTGGCCGGGCTTTTGGCCTGATCATCCGGATTGGATTGATGAAAATGGTGATCCGGAATGGAACGGTTATTTTGGTCGGGGCATTATGAATGCGGACCAGGAAAGCTATTTTGCGATGGATGATAATGCCGACGAAAAAATGTATGCAATTCATGGATTTTTACCTGACAGTACAGACCTTACGAGAAGAGGACAGGGCCTCAGAGTGTCCGTCCGGGGTATGCAGTGGTCGAATTTTCTCGCCCAGGACGTTATTTTTTGGGTTTATGAAGTGGAAAATGTTGGCACGACGAATTATGATCAAGCGACTTTCGGCGCCTTGGTTGGAACCTATGTAGGAGGAGCCGGCTCCGAATGGATAGATGACGCATCATTTTTCAATATTCGTGAATCCATTGTGTATTCATGGGACTTCGATAATTATGTGTCACAGGCAGCAAATCCCAAATGGAAAAACAATCCAAGTGACGTAGGATACATTGGCTATGCTTTTCTCGAATCACCGGGTAATCCCTATGATGGAATTGATAATGACGGTGATAACACGAGTCAAGCGAATTCGGCGCCGTTTTTTACGGAATCCTGTTTTCGACATCACGAACTCAAGGCAGGAGATAAATTGATTTTAATTGATAAAAGTAGCTATGAGCGAACTCAGTTTATCATGCCTGATTCAACCGTAGAGGTTGTATCTATGGGAGTTCGTTTCATGCTTGTGCCCGACTCCACAATTCTTGAAGAAGGAAATATGATCCTTGGAGATGCCGGTCCTGAATTAAACCCCAACGCCTATGATAATATTGATAATGATTTAGATGGACTTATAGATGAGAACTATCAATTACATTATCGGGTGTACAAAGAGACGACAGATGGCGTCGTGCTCATAGATACGTTAAATCCCGTTCAATATATAGACTACTTTACCGGTGCCGGGCTGTCCGATTTAATGATTGACGAAGCAAGGGATGATGGCATTGATAACGATGGTGATTGGGACATTGAAAGGGATGATGTCGGCGAGGACGGTAAAGCAAATACCAATGACAAAGGTGAAAATGATGGTGTGCCAACAAAAGGTGAACCTCACTTTGATAAAACGGATGTAAACGAGTCGGACCAGCTCGGATTAACGAATTTTGATTATTTTGTGCCCTCCTGGGCAATTCATCTGAATAATGAGGAGGAAATGTGGCTTAGAATGACTCCGGGGCGTTTTGACGTGCCTGAGTCTGTCGTCAAAAACAGACCTATTAGAGGCGAGGATGGGGACTTTGTTTTCGGATCCGGATATTTTCCTTTGAATGCCGGGAAGACTCAGCGTTTTTCAATGGCTCTGGTTTATGGAGAAGACTATAAAAGTGTAGTAAGAAACCGGCAGGTCGCTCAATTGATATACGATTCAAATTATAATTTTCCACGCCCTCCTGACAAACCCAGTGTGCATGCCGTCGCCGAAGATGGTAGAGTAACTCTCTATTGGGACCGGGTTGCGGAAAGTTCTTATGATAAAGTCCTCGATGAATATGATTTCGAAGGATATAAAATATACAAAGGGACCGATCCATATTTTTCCGATTGTAAAACAATTTCGAACGGTTACGGTGAATTAGTTGACTATCAGCCTTATGAACAGATGGATTTGAAAAATGGCATTAAAGGCTTCTTTGATTCGGACCCGCTTCTCTATCAATTGAGCAGCGGAAAGCCATATTATTTAGGCAACGATACGGGAATTCAAAATTATTTTATTGATGAAGATGTCGAAAACGGTAAAACCTACTATTATGCCGTATGCGCTTATGACAGGGGTAGTGCGGCAAGGTCCATTTATCCTTCAGAAAATAATAAATCAATTACAATGGATGAAACCGGAAAACTCACTTTCGACAAGAATACGGTAATGGTTGTGCCAAATGCTCCGATATGTAATTACGAACCGCC
>JAHIOG010000274.1 GCA_018895675.1 bacterium | reverse complement strand
TAATAAAAGAAGTCTGCCCGGTCTGCAGGCATAAGACCGTTGTAAATGATGAATTTTAAGGAATTGCAAAAAGAACTTGGTTCAATTTCTTATCAAAATATAATATTTATCGGACTGGGTAATCCGATACGCGGTGATGATGGGGCAGGATTAGAGTTAATAGAACAATTAGAAAAACGACATACCTTTCAAGGAGCACATTTTATTAAGGGTTACACAACACCGGAAAACTATCTGGTAAAGATCATTAAGCAAAATCCGGAACTGGTTGTATTTGTCGATACAGCGAGGATGAATAAAAAGCCTGGTAATATATCAGAAATCCAATCTGATTTGATTGACTCCAAAGGCTTTAGTACACATACATACTCAATGAAATTGATAGAAGATTTTCTGACATCAAACGGCGTCTCAAAAATAAAATATATCGGCATAGAACCAAAAACGACAGAAATCAGTAATAAATTATCTGCTGAAGTACAGGAAGGGATAAACCGTTTTTTTAATTGATTCTTCATTATGTCCAATAATAATAACAACGATAAAAATGGTAAACCGGCAAAACTGATCCTTCCTTTCCATACACTCGATACATTACGGATTCGGATAGGTTGGATTATTAACATTCGCTGGGTTGCATTATTTGGGCTGTTGTCCGCAATTCCGATTGGACAACGAATGTTGCACTTTCAGATTGCATATTCTCAACTTTACACTATAGCCTCAATCCTGATTATCTTAAATATAATCTATTTCTTTTTATTCCGGTATTATCCATTTAAAAATTTTCGCCAGGAACTTGCATTTACCGAAATTCAGCTGGTATTGGATCTTATTATTATCTCATTTCTGGTACATTATATCGGAGGAATCGGGAACCCGTTTTTCTTTATTTATTCCGTAAATATTATTATTTCCGGCGTATTATTTCTCGGAAATGTGCCGTATATAAATGCCATAATTGCAGCTGTACTACTCACCGGATGGAGTATTCTTGAATATAACGGCATTGTAGAATGTTATACGATAAGACGAGAGCCGGTAAGATTATCAGTATTATTAACATCGTTAAGCGCATTTTATATTTTGATTTTCAGCGCTACTTATGTAATTAAGGATTTTATATCAGGATATCGTAATTTAAAGAGAGTCATCGACGAGAAAAGTAATCAGTTGGAACATACTATTAAGGAGCGGGATAAAATTTTCAGGTTTACAGCCCATGAATTAAAATCGCCACTCACAACGTTACGAAGTATGCTGGCGGTCATCGAAGATGTATATTCTGAAAAACTCGACGATAAAATATCTGAAATGCTAAACCGGGCGGTTGTAAGAACAGATCAGGTTCTGCTTATGGTAAAAGATATGATCGATGTCACCCAATACCAGCATGGAGTATGTGAACAGGTTCTTGAGGATGTGGATTTTAATGAATGGATCGAAAAAACTGTTCTGCAATTTAAACCAAATGCTGTCAGCAAGAATATCTCTGTTATCTTAAAGAAACTGGATTCAAGTGCCCTGGTTCGCATGGACATTCCCGGAATGGAAAAAGTATTGTCCAACCTGGTGAGCAATTCAGTTCGATACAGTCCGGTGGGAGGATCAATCACGATTATACCATTTTACAAACGCTTCATTTATGGATTTTCTGTGACGGATACCGGAATCGGAATTTCGAAAGGAGATCTGCATAAGATCTTTGATGAATTTTACCGCAGTAAGAATGCACGAGATATGGAACGCCTGGGAACCGGACTTGGATTATCACTTGTTAAACAGATCATTGATCGCTATAATGGAAAAATATTTGTTGAAAGCGAACTTGGAAAAGGGAGTACCTTTACAGTTGAATTACCGATAATTTTCTTGGATAATGGATAAAATTTTTTATATTAGAGTAACACGAATTATAAATGTGTGCTACAAGGAGTAACATGACAATTTTAAAACGATTTGGAATTTCATTGCCAGGTGATTTATTGGCTCGTTTTGACAACGAGATTAATCAGAGAGGTTATCAGAATCGCTCTGAAGCATTCCGTGATCTAATCAGGGATTACCTGGTCAAACGAGACCTCGATAAAGATGAAGAGGTCGTCGGCGTTCTTAATTTGGTTTATGACCACCATGTTCCCAATTTGTCGCTTAAATTAAATGATATTCAGCATGATCACTATCATAATATTTTGTCAAACGTGCATATCCATCTGGATCACTATAACTGTTTAGAGGTTATTATTTTAAAAGGTAAACACAGTGAAATAAAACATCTCTCTGACAAAATGATCGGTACCCGCGGTGTAAAACACGGGGATCTTAGTTTTACGTCAACAGGTAAAAATCTCTCAGGAGTATAAAAAAGGAGGAATTAAATGAGGAATTTACTGAAGTATGTCGTTGCAATTTTTACACTTACAATAGTGTCATTTGCAAACACACCACGATTTCTGGATACATTAAAAGTGTTTCCTTTCGATCCGGTTGTGGTTACCGGAACCCGCATCGAAACGCCGAAAAAAGATTTGCCGGTGACATTATCGATTATTTCAAGCACAGTCATCGATGAGCAAAATTACAAACCCTTGTTGGATCTGGTTTCGGAAAACGTTCCCGGACTTTTCGTAACCCAGAGAACCAATATTGGATATGGGGTTGCCAGTGGATCAGCCGGACAAATTTCTATCAGAGGTATCGGTGGATTTCCCAATACACAAGTTGCTGTTTTAATCGATGGG